>JAEVHO010000046.1 GCA_016802835.1 Micromonospora sp. ATA32
CCAGCCCTCGACACGTTGGTGACATCGTCCGCGCCGCACTCCACCTCACCCATTTCGAATACCGATACCTACCCGAATCTTGTTGAGATCACTTCAGTGCGACATCACGTCGCACTTCTATCCACCAGTGGGTTCGCACATGGGCGGCGATGACGGCCGGTGGGCTGGTCAGGCTGGTGATCCCGTGGATGATCTGTTTGCTGATGCGTTGGCCGTCCGGGGCGTAGACGTCGCGGCGGATCCGGAAGACCTGGGCGGCGCCCGGGAAGTCGACGCCGCCGGCGGGCGCGGTCCAGATCGTGCGGGTGATCCGGTAGCCGTGCCGCCGTTCGGTACTGGTGTGCCCGCTGGTAGCGGCAGTGGCCACGGGCAGCCTGGAGGTGATCGCGGCCAGGAGTCCGGGTTTGTTGCCCTTGACCGTGAACACGTACCCGGCACCACGGTCGACAAGGTAGGTGGCGGTGTCGCTGCTGGGGTGCGCGGCGTCGGCGGTGATGACCATACCGGTGATGTCGATCTGGTCGAGCAACGCCTTGATCTGGGTGACCTCGGTCGTGTCGGCCGGGACCTGGACCTGGGCCACCACGACCGCAGTGTCGTGGCGCATCGCGGAGAACAACTGCACGTCCACGCCGGTGCCCCCACCGGAGTTACGGACGGTCTTGCCGTCCAGGGCCAGCCCGCACCCCGGGTGCGGGCCGCCGATCCGCTCGGCGAGCCAGGCGCCGACCAGACGGTCCAGCACGGCGGCGTCGACCAGCGCGACCAGCCGGCGCAGCGTGTCCCGGCCCGGCGCGACCCGGATCCCCAGCACCGGATGCGAGCGGGCGTCCGCCGCGGCCAGCAGGGCCTGCGGCATCTCCGCGACCCGGTCCGCAGCCTGCCGGAAGTTCCGCGCACCGCACAACAACGCCAGCGTGACCAGCGTCAACACCGCCGACAACCGATGACGCACACCCCGGGCCCTCCGCGGATCGGCGACCTGCCCGAACACGGCCGCCAACGCGGTCACCTGCCCCGTATCGACCTGCCCGCCCTCACCGACGACGACACCCACAGCAGCATGCGAGACTGACACCCGCGGCCTTCCTTTACCGACGACGACTGCCTAGACAACCGTCATCGTCCACAAGGGAAGGCCGCGTCTGTTCATCGCCCCCACCGCAACCGGTACAGCAAGGGCCACCACCAGCCCCAACACAAGATCAACTAACTTTGCGTTGGCTCTGGGTGGCACCCGCCATCCGGGCACCACCCCTGTATCCGTCAGCGTTCCTTAGTGCAGGTCAGCACGATCAGCGTGTCAGTGGGCACCTTGCTGCCAGCCTTGGTCGACTGCTTGGTGACCGTCCAGTTGGACGCTAGCAGGACAACGGTGTCGGTCTCGTCTTGTGACCCGTACTGGATGTTGGTGAATCCGAGCTTGCGCAGCTGGTCCGCGGCCACGGCCGCGTTCTGCCTCACCACATTGGGCATCGCGACAGTAGCCGGCGCGGTGCTGGTGGGCGACGCGACGGGCGGGACGGTCGGCGCGCTGCTGGTGGCTGGGGTGGTCGCCGCGACCGGCGGGGCGGTCGGCGCAGTGCTGGTCGGAGTGGCGACGGGCACGGATGCGGCCGCAGCAGGTTTAGGGTCGGATTCGCCCATGTTCTGGCCGATCGCTACGCCACCGCAGCAGCCAACGAGCAGGGCGACGGCACTTGCGGCGAGGCCGATAACTAGCGGGTTGTTCGCCTTCTTCGGCTTGGCTGGCAGACTGTAGGGAGGCGAAGGTTGTTCGGGAAAGGTCACTGGCAGATTCTGATGATCAACCATGACGCTGGGTAGTCGCTGATCAGGTGCCTTGCGCAGGCCGTCCGGCGGAGGACCTGCGCCGGGTGGACGACGCCTGGCGACAACAAGGGCTGCTGTCGTAATACGAGCCAGGCAACGACCAGTCACACACTCGTCGTCAGAGCACACGCAACCGCCGCCGCGGATCTGAGAATCGGAAGGTCGAAGGGTGGCGACCACCGGGCGAGCCCCGGGACGGCACCAAGACTGGCGGCAGCGAAGTACAGCAAACGCACGAAGCGAATCCGATCGCCGAGGCAGCGAAGAACTCAGCGATGGGATGGGCACAACCAGATGTCAGCCAACGTATCTGTGCTGCGCGTAGTGCCACTTCCTGGCACTGGACATTGCACGCCGGCAACCCGTGCCCGTCTCCCCCGGCGGGGTCGGAGCTCGGTCGCGGCCTGGTCGCCGGACAGGACACAGCCCTCGACCGACCAGCCGACGCTTGCGGCCTACGTACCGGGCCGTCGGCGACCGCTTCTCCGGCAATCCATGGGCTCAGGCCTGGGCACAGATCCGGCACAAGTGAGCGCGAGTAACGGCGGAAGATGGCGGAGACCAACAGAAGGCGTTTCGGCAGGTCAGGGACCAGGCCGGGGATCGCGTGGGATGTCGGGAAGCCGGGGCTCTTACTTCCAGCGGAAGTGGACGAAGAGTCGGCCGAAGTTCTTCGAGTCCTTTTCCACCCGGTGGTAGAGCTGCTTGACGTCCTTCTGGTCCAGGAACCGCAGCACCCGCTTCTTGAGCTGCCCGGAGCCCTTGCCGGGGATGATCTCGACGAGGGTGGCCTTCTTCGCCACCGCTTCGTCCATGATCCCGCGCAGCGCCCGGTCGATGTCCTGGCCCTTGTTGAAGATCTCGTGCAGATCCAGCTTGAGCTTCATGCCCCGTCCACCACCAGCTCAGCTCCCATGGGAGCCCATGCTAGGCGCGACCGCCGGCGACCCGGGTCTCCACCCGGCGCAGCGCCGTGCGGTAGTCGTCGTTGGTCGCGTGCATAGCCGCCGCGATCCGCAGGTGGCGCAGCGCGTCGGCGGGCCGGTTCAGCCGCTCCAGCGTCCGGCCCAGCACGTGGTGGGCGTAGTGGTCGCTGGGGTCCCGGTCTACCAGCTCGCGCAGCTGCTCCTCGGCCCGAGTGAGCTGGGCCGACTGGAAGTACGCGCGGGCCAGCAGCTGTCGTACCGAGGAGTTGCCGGGCTCGGCCTCGACGATCGGCTCGAGCAGCCGGGCCGCTCCGGTCGGATCACCCGCTTCGAAGAACATGGTCGCCCGCCGGTACTCCGCCAGAAGATCCATCCGACCCACCTCCTCGTGTCGCGCCGCCACTTCCCCGACGCTGGCACAACACCGCCGGAACCGCGAGTGTTTCCCTGCTGAAGTTACCGCCGTCAGCTGGTCGGGTCGTACCGGTCGGCCGCCAGCTCCCAGGCCCGGACGCCGCCGATGATCCCGGCGGTGTTGGGCACGACCACCACGTCGTCACCCATCCGGGCCAGCTGGTCGGGGCGGAGCAGCCGGGAGTTCCCGCCGCCCAGGTAGAGCCGGTCCCAGCGGAACATCGGCCGCAGCCCGTCCACCACGCCCCGGACCCGCCGGGACCAGAACGCGTCCCCGAGCCGGCGCCGCTCCGGCTCGCCGACGTAGGTGTCGTAGGTCATCCCCCAGCGCACCGGGGCGTGCGAGAGCTCCAGGTGCGGGGCGAGCACGCCACCGTCGAAGAGCGCGCAGCCCAGCCCGGTGCCGAGGGTCAGCACCAGCTCCAGCCCGGTGCCGGCGACCACGCCGGCGCCGTGCACCTCGGCGTCGTTGAGCACCAGCGCCGGCACCCCGAAGGCGTCGGCGAGCGCGGTCCGCACGTCGTACCCGGACCACTCCGCGACCAGCTCCGGCTCGACCTTCGTCCGGGGCCCGGCCCGGGTCACGTAGTGCGGGGTCGCCAACACCACCCCGTGCCGGATCATGCCCGGCATGCCCACGGTCAGCCGGTCCGCCGTCGGCAGCCGGGCGCCGAGATCGAGCAGGGTCTTGACGAACAGCGCCGGCGGCAGGGGGTACGGCGTGGGCACCCGCAGCGGCCTGGCCCGCATCGTGCCCGCGCCGTCCAGCACCGAGGCCTTGATCCCGCCCCCGCCACAGTCGATCGCCAGAGTGGTCACCACCAGGGTGAGTCTGCCTCGTCTTCGCGGTTCCGGCCCGCCGGGTCGCCGATCCGCCCGCCGCCGGGCCGCTGAGCGCCCGATAGGCTCGGTGTCTCATGAGCGCCACGCTGATCGTCAAGGACCTCGCCGCCGGGCACGGCGACCGACTGCTCTTCTCCGACCTCGACCTGGTCGTCGCCCCGGGCGACGTGATCGGGCTGGTCGGGGTGAACGGCGCCGGCAAGTCGACCCTGCTGCGCACCCTCGCCGGGCTCACGCCGGTCGAGCTGGGCAGCCTGTCGCTCAACCCGCCCACGGCCACCGTCGGTCACCTGCCGCAGGAGCAGGAGCGCCGGCCGGGTGAGACGGTCCGGGACTTCCTGGCCCGGCGTACCGGGGTGGCCGACGCCCAGGCGGCGCTGGACGCCGCCACCGAGGCGCTCACCGCCGGCGAGGCGGGCGCCGACGACGCGTACGCCGAGGCGTTGGAGCGCTGGCTCACCCTGGGCGGCGCGGACCTGGACGAGCGGGCCGAGCAGGTCGCCGCCGAACTGGGGCTGACGGTCGACCTGGACCACCCGATGACCGGGCTCTCCGGCGGCCAGGCGCCCGGGCCGGACTTGCCTCGCTGCTGCTCAGCCGGTACGACATCTTCCTGCTCGACGAGCCCACCAACGACCTGGACCTGGCCGGGCTGGACCGGCTGGAGCGGTTCGTCACGGGGCTGCGCGCCGGCACGGTGCTGGTCAGTCACGACCGGGAGTTCCTGACCCGGACGGTGACCCGGGTGGTCGAGCTGGACCTGGTCCAGCAGCAGGTGCGGCAGTACGGCGGCGGCTACGCCGCCTACCTGGAGGAGCGCGAGGTGGCCCGCCGGCACGCCCGCGCCGACTACGAGGAGTACGCCGACACCCGGGCCGCGCTGGAGGCCCGCGCCCGGGCCCAGCGGGCCTGGATGGAGAAGGGCGTGAAGAACGCCCGGCGCAAGGCCACCGACAACGACAAGATCGGCCGGAAGTTCCGAGCCGAGTCGACCGAGAAGCAGGGGGCGAAGGCCAAGCAGACCGACCGGCTGATCGAGCGGCTGGAGGTGGTGGACGAGCCGCGCAAGGAGTGGGAGCTGCGCATGGAGATCGCCGCCGCGCCCCGCGCCGGCGCGGTGGTGGCCTCGCTCCGGGGCGCCGTCGTACGCCGCGGCGGCTTCACCCTCGGCCCGGTCGACCTGCAGATCGACTGGGCCGACCGGGTGACGGTGACCGGGGCGAACGGCTCCGGCAAGTCGACCCTGCTCGCCGCCCTGCTGGGCCGGCTGCCACTGGACGAGGGGCACGCCGCGCTCGGCCCAGGGGTGGTGGTCGGCGAGGTCGACCAGGCCCGCGGGCTCTTCCTCGGCGACCAGCCGCTGATCGACGCCTTCGGCGCCGCCGTACCGGAGTTGTCGCCGGCGGACGCGCGGACCCTGCTGGCCAAGTACGGCCTGCGCGCGGCGCACGTGCTGCGGCCGGCGGCGACCCTCTCCCCCGGCGAGCGGACCCGGGCCGCGCTGTCGCTGCTGCAGGGGCGCGGGGTCAACCTGCTGGTGCTGGACGAGCCCACCAACCACCTCGACCTGCCGGCGATCGAGCAGCTGGAGTCGGCCCTGGACAGCTACCCCGGCACGCTGCTGCTGGTCACCCACGACCGGCGGATGCTGGCCGCGGTGCGGACCAACCGGCGGCTACGGGTGGACGCCGGGCGGATCGCCGAGGACTGAGCAGTGCCGACCGGGGCGCGCGGGGTGAGAATGACTACATGCTCAAGTGGGAGTACGCGCTGCTGGTCCGGCGCCGCCAGGCGGCCACCAAGGACATCGGCTGGGAGGTCACCTTCGTCTGGTACGGCCCGGACGGCACGATGGCCGACGTCACGCCGTACGGCGACACCTCGCTGGCCCACCTCAACCGGGCCGGTGACCAGGGCTGGGAGCTGGTGGGGATGAGCGAGGACCCGTCCCTGGAGGGCAACAACGAGCTGCACCGCTACCACCTCAAGCGGCCGAAGGCGGCCGCCCCGCCGCGCCAGCGGATCCGGGGCGCGGGCCGCAGCGCCCGGCGGACCATCTCCGGCTGAGTCGCCATGGGGACGTCCGTGCCGTTGGCCCGGCACCTGCTGCGGGTCCGGGACCTGATCGACCGGTCGTACGCCGAGCCGCTCGTTCAGCACCCAGTTCCGCCGCTTCGTCGGCGAGAGCCCGAGCGGCTACCGGGCGCGGGCCCGGAGGGCGGACGAGGAGCGGCTGCCCGCCTGGCGGCGGTGGCGGTCAACAATGCGGCGACCAGGGCGCATACCGGGCGAGACAGCGGGTATCGCGCGGCGGGAGGTGGCGATGGTCGCCGTGGGACAGGGTGCGCTCTCGGGCGAGCGGCTGCGGGCGATGGACGGGTTTCTCGCCGAGGCGTGGGCCGACCAGGCCGCGCACGACGACCGGCTGCGCGGCCTCGCCGTCGAGGTCCGGTTCGACCGCGGGGTCGCCCATCTCAGCGGCGAGGTGGCCGAGGCGCCGAGTGCGGATGGTCCGGGACCGGGTCGGCCGGCTGGACGGGGTGCTCGGCGTCTGGTGCCGGGTACGGGTCGGCGGGCGCGAGCCGGTGGTGGTCGACCTGGGCTGCGGCCCGACCAAGCAGTGGCCGAGCAACCTCGGGCTCGACATCTACCGGGCGACGGGGGTCGACGTGGTCGCCGACCTGTCCGGGTCGCTGCCGCTGGCCGACGACTCGGTGGACGTGCTCTTCGCGGTGCACATCCTGGAGCACCTGATCGACTTCCTGCCGCTGGTGGACGAGTGTCACCGGGTGCTGCGGCCGGGCGGCGTGCTGCACGTGATGAGCCCCTGGTGGCGGCACGTCAACGCGGTCGCCGATCCGACCCACGTCCGGCTCCTGGACGTCCAGACCATCAAGGGGGTCTGCGGCCAGCGCCCACCCGGCACCCCGCGCTGGTATCCGCTGCACGCCGGCTGCGACGGCGCTTCCATCTTCGCCGACCTCACTCCGCTCCCGCCCAACGCGGACCCCCCAACCCCCTCCCACCTCGCCCGCTTCTTCGACTGACCAGCCCCGCCACGGGTGCGGGATCAGGACTGGCCCTCAGTGCTTTCGCGGGGGGTCAGGCGGTAGGGGGCGGAGAGTTCCCTCGGCGGGGCGGTGCGGTCGCCGGTGATGCGGCCGGCCAGCAGCTCCACCGCCAGTCTCGCTATGCGCTCCTTGTCCGGCGCGATGGTGGTCAGGGTGGGCACGCTGAAGCGCCCGTCCTCGATGTCGTCGAAGCCGGCCACCGCGACGTCCTGCGGCACCCGCAGGCCCGCCTCGTGCAGGGCACGCAGGGCGCCCAGGGCCAGCGTGTCGTTGAAGCAGAAGACGGCGTCGGGGCGTGATCCGGAGGACAGCAGCTCCCGCATCGCGGCGGCGCCGTCCGCGCGGTGCCAGGCCGGTGCGGGCGCGACCAGGCGCTCGTCGTACCCGATGCCGGCGTCGTCGAGGGCGGCGGCGTAGCCGGCCAGCCGGAGCCGCGCGCTGGCGCCCTCGGGAGTGCGCTGCGACCCGATGGCGGCGATCCGGCGGCGTCCGAGCCCGACCAGGTGGGCGGTGATCTCCCGGGCGGCGGCCACGTTGTCGATCAGCACGTGGTCGGCCGGGCCGTGGTCCACCCGTTCGCCGAGCAGCACCATCGGCATGCCGTCCAGGCCGGCCAGGTCGTCGGCGGTGAGCGCCAGCGGGCTGAAGATCAGCCCGTCGATCAGATGGTCGCCGATGCCGGCGGCGGCCACCCGCTCCTGCTCGGGGCCGCCGCCGGTCTGGTCGATCAGCACTGTCCAGCCGAGCTCGGCGGCGGCGGCGACCACGTGCCGGGCCAGCTCGGCGAAGTACGGGATGTCCAGCTCGGGCACCGCCAGGGCGATCACCCCGGTACGCCCCTTGCGCAGGTTGCGCGCGGAGAGGTTGGGCCGGTAGTTGAGCTCGGCGATCGCCTCCTCGACCCGGGCCCGGGTGTCCGGCCGGACGTGCAGGTAGCCGTTGACGACGTTGGAGACGGTCTTCACCGACACGCCGGCCCGCTCCGCGACGTCCTTGAGCCTGTGCCGCACTCCCCTACCTCCCCGCTGCTGCTGGACGGCACTGTACCGCTTGATTGCCCCTTTACAACGTTGCTTACAACGTTGTAGAAACCTGAGGTACGGCGTGACCACGGTCACGGTGCACCGGCACGAGGAAAGGTGGCAACCCCTTGCGTACCGCACAGCTGACGATCGACCCGGCGTTCGGGATCGGACCGGCCGACCGCCGGCTCTTCGGCTCGTTCGTCGAGCACATGGGGCGGTGCGTCTACGGCGGGGTCTACGAGCCGGGCCACCCGAGCGCCGACTCCGGCGGGCTGCGCGGCGACGTGCTGGAACTGACCCGCGAACTGGGCGTCTCCGTCGTCCGCTACCCGGGCGGCAACTTCGTCTCCGGCTACCGCTGGGAGGACGGCGTCGGCCCGGTCGGCGACCGGCCGCGCCGGCTCGACCTGGCCTGGAAGACCGTCGAGACCAACGCCTTCGGGCTGAACGAGTTCATGACCTGGGCGGCCGAGGCCGGCGTCGAGCCGATGATGGCGGTCAACCTCGGCACCCGGGGCGTGCAGGATGCCTGTGACCTGCTCGAATACTCGAACCACCCGGGCGGCACCCAGCTGTCGGACCTGCGCCGCAAGCACGGCGCCGAGGATCCGTACGGGGTGCGGCTCTGGTGCCTCGGCAACGAGCTGGACGGGCCGTGGCAGGTCGGCCACAAGACCGCCGACGAGTACGGCCGGCTGGCCGCCGAGACCGCCCGGGCGATGAAGATGATCGACCCCTCGATCAGCCTGGTCGCCTGCGGCAGCTCGAACCGGCGGATGCCGACCTTCGCCTCCTGGGAGGCCACGGTGCTGGAGCACACCTACGAGCACGTCGACTACATCTCCGCGCACACCTACTACGACCCCTCCGACGGCGACCGCGCCAGCCTGCTCGCCTCCGCCGTCGACATGGACAACTTCATCACGGAGGTGGTCGCCACCGCCGACCACGTGGCGGCGAAGCAGCGGCACAGGCGGAAGCTGAAGATCTCCTTCGACGAGTGGAACGTCTGGTACGAGTCCCGCCTCCAGGACGACCTGGACCGGCGCGGCTGGGTGGAGGCGCCGGCGCTGATCGAGGACGACTTCACCGCGGTCGACGCGGTGGTGGTCGGCGACCTGCTGATCACCCTGCTCCGGCATGCCGACCGGGTCGGGGTCGCCTGCCAGGCCCAACTGGCCAACGTGATCGCGCCGATCCGTACCCGGACCGGCGGGCCGGCCTGGCGGCAGAGCATCTTCCACCCGTTCGCCCTCACCGCCCGGTACGCCCGCGGCACGGTGCTGCGCACCGAGCCGGTGTCGCCGAGCTACCAGACGAAGAAGTACGGCGACGTGCCGGTGCTGGACACCGTCGCGGTGCACGACGAGGAGACCAACGAGCTGACCGTCTTCGCGGTCAACCGCGGCGATACGGATCTGCCGCTGGACCTCGACCTGCGCGGCCTGCCGGCCCTGCGCGCAGTGGAACATCTGAGCCTCGCCGCCGGGGACGACCCGACGGCGACGAACACCGAGGCCGAGCCCGACCGGGTGACGCCTCGGGAACTACCCACCCCCACCCCCGACGGCGGCCGGTGCTCGCTGCGCCTGCCGGCGGTCTCCTGGAACGTGCTGCGCTTCGCGCCCCGGCTCTGACCAGGGTTTACTTCACCCGTCCCCCAAGGAGATAACCGTGATGCAGAACGAAATGAGCCGGCGGCGCCTGCTCGGACTCGGCGTCGGTCTCGGCGCGGCAGCCTCGCTGACCCTCGCCGGCTGCGGCGGCGGCAGCGCCACGAAGTCCACCGCCACCGGCAACGGTGGCAAGGACTACACGGGCCCCAAGGTCGACCTGAAGCTGTGGAACGGGTTCACCGGCGGCGACGGCGACATCTTCAAGAAGCTGGTCGAGCAGTTCAACTCCGAGCACCAGAACGTCGCCGTCGGGGTCACCACCTACAAGTGGGATGACTACTACAGCAAGCTCCCCGGCGCGGTGTCCAGCGGCAACGGCCCGGACATCGCGGTCATGCACATGGACCAGCTGGCCACCTTCGCCGCCCGGGGCGTGATCACCGAGCTGGACGACGTGGCCAAGACGCTCGAGCTGACCGAGAGCGACTTCGCCCCGACCGTCTGGCAGGGCGGTCTCTACAACAACAAGCGGTACGGCATCCCACTGGACATGCACCCGCTCGGGTTCTACTACAACAAGGCGGTCATGCAGAAGGCCGGCCTGGACCCGGCGAAGCCGCCGACGACGAAGGACGAGTACACCGCCGCGCTGACCGAGCTGAAGAAGTCCGGCGTGCAGGGCTTCTGGGTCAGCCCGTTCCAGTTCACCGGCGGGATGACCTTCTACTCGGTGCTCAACCAGTGGGGTGGCAGCCTCTTCGACGCCGAGGTCGCCAAGGCCACCTTCAACTCGGACCCCGCGGTCGAGGCGTGCACCTGGCTGGTCGACATGATCAAGCAGGGCTTCTCGCCGGCCAACGTCGGCCAGGACGCCGACTACCTGGCCTTCAAGAGCGGCAAGAACGCCTTCAACTGGAACGGCATCTGGCAGATCAACGACCTGAAGAAGAGCCCCCAGGTCCAGTGGGGGGTCGCGCCGCTGCCGCAGATCGGCGGCAAGCCCGCCGCCTGGGCGAACTCGCACAACTTCACCATCGTCAAGCAGCGCAGTGCCGACAACAACAAGATCTCCGCGGCGAAGGTCTTCATCAACTGGCTCAGCCAGCACTCCCTGGACTGGGCCAAGGGCGGTCAGGTGCCGGCCCGCAAGGCGGTCCGGGAGGGCGCCGACTTCGCGGCGCTGACCGAGGTCAACGCGCTCGCCCCGGAGCTCGAGTACGCGGCCTTCCCGCCGGCCGTCCCCGGCCTCGGCGAGGTCATGATCACCTTCTACAACTCGTTCAACGAGGCGGCGCTGAACAAGAAGTCGCCGAAGCAGGCGCTGGACGACGGGGTGGCCAAGGCCAACAAGCAGCTCGAGGACAACCGCAAGAAGTACGGGAGCTGATCCGCGGTGGCGGACGTGATCGAGGTCGGGGCGGCGCGCGGTGACGCGCCGCCCCCGGTGGGTGGGAAGGAGCGCCGGGGCGCGTCGGCGAGCCGGCGTGGCCGGGCCACCACCCCGTACCTCTTCCTCGCGCCGTATCTGGTCCTGTTCCTGCTCTTCGGGCTGGCGCCGATCCTGTTCGGAGTCTGGATCAGCCTGCACCAGTGGGATCTCCAGCTGCCCAACCGGCCGCTGGTGGGACTGGGCAACTACCACGACCTCTTCTCCAGCGACTCGGCGATCTACGGCGACTGGTGGTCCAGCGTCCGCGCCACGGCGATCTTCACGGTCTTCTCCGTCCCGCTGCTGGTGGTCGTACCGCTGGGGCTGGCACTGCTGTTGAACCGCTCGTTCCCGGGGCGGACGTTCTTCCGGGCGGCCTTCTTCGCCCCGTACGTGCTGGGCGTGGCGGTGATCGGCCTGCTCTGGCGGTTCCTGCTCGACGCCAACCTGGGCCTGGTAAACCGGCTGCTCGGGATGGTCGGGCTGCCGTCGGACACGCCGTGGGTGACCGACGTGCCGTGGGCCTGGGTGTCGCTGGTCGGGGTGACCGTGTGGTGGACCTGCGGATTCAACGCGGTGATCTACCTGGCCGGCCTCCAGGACATCCCGGCCGAGCTGTACGAGGCCGCGAGGGTGGACGGGGCGGGCGGCTGGGACCGGTTCCGGCACGTCACGCTCCCCGGGCTGCGCCCGGTGCTGCTCTTCGTGCTGACCACCACGATCCTCGCCTCGGCGAACGTCTTCGGTCAGTCGTTCCTGATCACCCAGGGCGCGCCGGGCGAGCAGACCCGGACCGTGGTCTGGCGGATCGTGGACGAAGGGCTGCGGTACTACGACGCCGGCCGGGCGGCCGCGATGAGCGTGGTCTTCGCGCTGATGCTGGCGGTGGTCAGCATCGTCAACTTCCGGCTGTTCCGCTACCGGGAAGACTGAGGGGTCGACCATGACGAGTCTCCGTCGGACCGCGCGCTACGCCGTCCTGCTGCTGATCACCGCGATCTTCGTGACCCCGCTGGTCTGGATGGTCATCACCTCGCTCAAGACCTACGGCGAGGCGCAGCAGATCCCGCCGAGCTGGCTGCCCAACCCGTTCTCCGGGTACGGCTACGAGCAGATCCTGGGCAACACGCAGAATCCGGTGCTGCGCTGGTTCCTCAACAGCATGCTCGCGGCCACTCTGCACGCACTGCTGGTGCTGGCCACCGCCTCGATGGCCGCGTACGCCCTGGCCCGGCTGCGGTTCCGCGGCCGGAAGCTGAGCTTCGCGCTGATCGTGGGCACGCTCTTCATCCCGCCCACCTCGCTGATCATCCCGAACTTCGTCATCGTCGAGCGACTGGGCTGGATCGACACGCTGACCGTGGTGGTCGTGCCCGGCGCCGCGAGCGCCTTCGGGGTGTTCTTCCTCCGCCAGTTCTTCCTCTCCATTCCGCCGGAGCTGGAGGAGGCGGCGGTGCTGGACGGCGCCAACCACTGGGAGATCTTCACCAGGGTGCTGCTCCCGCTGTCCAAGCCGGCGCTGGCCACCCTCGCGGTGCTGTCGTTCCTCACCAACTGGAACGACTTCCTCTGGCCGATCTACGTGCTGTTCAGCCCGGAACGGCTCACCCTGCCGCCCGGCCTGGGCCTGCTCCAGGGCGCCTACGTCACCGACTACCCGGTGATCATGGCGGGGGCGGTGCTGGCCAGCGTGCCCGTCCTGATCCTCTTCGTGCTCGCCCAACGGCACATCATCCAGGGTGTCTCCCGCAGCGGCCTAAAGGGATGACGGCGGCATTCTCGCGCCGACGTGGTGCGGCGGCGATGATCGCCGCCGCACTGCTCGTCGCCGGTTGCGGTGGCGGCGACCACCCCGGACCCACGAGTACGGAGAACGACGCGCGCATGTTCACCAACCCGGTCGTACGGACCGACGCCCCCGACCCGCAGGCGATCCGGGTCGGCGACAGCTGGTATCTGTTCCACACCAACAGCGCTGGGCGAAACGTCCCAGTGCTCACCTCGCCGGACCTGGTCGACTGGACCGAGGCCGCGGACGCCCTGCCGGAGCTGCCGGCGTGGGCGGACGCGGGCAAGACCTGGGCGCCGGAGGCGATCGAGCTGGCGCCGGACCGGTACCTGCTCTACTACACCGTCGCCGGTCGCGAGTCCGGCCGGCAGTGCGTCGGCCGGGCGGTGGCGACCGCGCCGCGGGGGCCCTACCGGGACGATTCGGCCGGCCCGATGGTCTGCCAGGCCGAGCAGGGTGGTTCGATCGACGCCAGCCCGTTCCGGGACGCCGACGGCACCCTCTGGCTGCTCTGGAAGAACGACGGCAACGCGGTCGGGGTGGACACCTGGCTCTGGTCGCAGCGCCTGTCCGCCGACGGGCTGACCCTGGTCGGCGAGCCGACCAGGCTGCTCAAGCAGACCGAGCCCTGGGAGGGCACCCTCATCGAGGGTCCCTTCTTCCACCGGCACGACGGGAAGCTTCTGCTCTTCTTCGCCGCCAACGCCTACGACAAGGACACCTACGCCGAGGGCTACGCGGTCTGCGAGGGCCCGACCGGCCCGTGCGTGAAGGCCTCGGAGAACCCGATCCTGAAGACCAACGACGCGGCCTCCGGCCCCGGGCACGCCGCCATGGTCGAGAAGGACGGGAGGACCTGGCTGCTCTACCACGCCTGGCCTCCCGGCCAGGAGGGCGCCACCGACCCCGGCCGCCAGGTCTGGCTCGACGAGGTCACCTGGGACGACGGCAGGCCGGTCGTCCACGGCCCGACCGGCGGCCCCCAACCCCTGCCCTGACCGGAGACCGAGGACGGGGCCGACGGACCTCACCACGAGGGGTTTCCGGGGAGCCCGGCCCGCGCAGGGTTCAAGCCTGGCCGCCCGGAGCGGGTCGGCTCCCCGGAAACCCACCCCGAGATCAGGCAGGGGCAGGCTCCGAGACCCGTTCCGGCGAGGTCTCAGGCCGACGGGCCAGCCGGTTCTTCCGGTAGCCGTAGCCGAAGTAGATGATCCCGCCGAGCAGCATCCAGACGAGGAACCGCAGCCAGGTCTCCACCGACAGGTTGAGCATCAGGTAGAAGCAGGCGAGCGCGGAGACGATCGGCAGCACCGGCGAGAACGGCGCCTTGAACGGCCGGTTCAGCTCGGGCCGCTTGCGGCGCAGGATCGGCACCGCGACCGAGACCAGCACGAAGGCGCAGAGCGCGCCGATGCTGACCAGGTCGGCCAGGGCCGAGAGCGGCAGGAAGCCGGCGAGCAGCGCCACCCCCACCGTTATGATCGCCGAGATCCGGTACGGGGTGCCCCAGCGCGGGTGCACCTTGGCGATCGAGGGCGGGATCAGGCCGTCCCGGGCGATGGCGAAGCCGATCCGGCCCATGGCCACCAGGTCGACCAGGATGACACTGGTCAGGCCGGCGACGGCGGCGATGGAGACCAGCACGGCGGCCCAGCCGGCGCCGACCGAGTCGAACGCCGAGGCGATCGGGGCGCCCCGGTCGATCTCGGTGTACTTCACCATGCCGACCACCACGAGCGAGACCCCGATGTAGAGCACGGTCGAGATCAGCAGCGTGCCGAGCAGACCCAGCGGCAGTCCCGGTGCGGCTTCTTCGTCTCCTCGCCGAGGTTGGCCACCGCCTCGAAGCCGGTGTACGCGAAGAAGACCACCGCGGCGGCGCTGAGCACCCCGACGAAGCCGAAGACCGACGGTTCCAGCCCGAAGAGGTACTGGGTGACCGGCTGCTTGATGCCGTCGTCGCCGCCAGAGGCTGGCTCGGCCGCCGGGATGAACGGGCTCAGGTTGGCGGCCTTGACGAAGAACAGCCCGGCGACCACCACGAAGACGCAGATGGCCACCTTGACCAGCACCAGCACGTTGGTCACCCGGGCGGACTCCCGGATGCCGACGATGCCCACCGCGCCGAGGATCAGCACGACGGCGATCGCGCCGATGTTGACGGCGCTGCCCTCCTCGCCGAACCAGGTGGTGGGCAGGTTGAGCAGCTCGGCGAGGTAGCCGGACCAGCCCCGGGCGACCACCGCCGCGCCGAGTGCGAACTCCAGCAGCAGGTCCCAGCCGATGATCCAGGCGACGATCTCGCCCATGGTGGCGTACGCGTAGGTGTAGGCGCTGCCGGCGGTCGGCACGCTGGACGCCAGTTCGGCGTAGCAGAGCGCGGCGAGCAGGGCGACCACGCCGGCGATGGCGAACGAGATCACCACGCCCGGCCCGGCGCTGTCCCGAGCCTCGATGCCGGTGAGCGTGAAGATCCCGGTACCGATCACGATGCCGATGCCGAAGCCGGCCAGGTCGAGCGCGCCGAGTCGGCGCTTGAGGCCCGGACCACCGTCCGAGCCGTCGGCGTCCGCCTGGGCTATCACGTCCTTGATCGGTTTGGTTCGCAGCACGGACACCGCGATCACCCCTCCCACCGTGCGACCACCCTGGTGGCGGCCGGTGACCGGCGATGCTACCCAGCTCAGACCCTCGTCAATCGCTACTTCCCGCCCTATTCGGTCCCTGACCCCGCGTGTGGAACCGATCACGCAGAGGCGTGTGAGCCACGCCGCTCCACCCGGCGGGCAGCGGGTATCCGGACATCCAGGTCAGACCCTTGCGCAGACCCCGTCCGGTGTGAAAATTTCCTACCAGCGGCAGTTAGTCGGCGGCGGATGTTGCCGAGGGCGGCCGCGACACCCGGGAGCCCCAACGAAGGGACACACCCCATGAAGGCAACTCGGCTCGGCGCCGCCGGGCTGGCCGTGGCACTGCTCGGCGCGCTCGCCGCCGCCACCCCCGCGAGCGCCGCGCCCGACGCGGCCACCACCACCTCCACCGCCCCCTGCGCCACCGACCCGGCCACCCCGAAGCGTCAGTTCCGGGCGATGTGGATCTCCTCGGTGGTCAACATCGACTGGCCGACCAAGGCGTCCCAGACCGCACCGGACCGGATCGCCATCCAGAAGGCGGAGTACCTGGGCTGGCTGGACCTGGCCCAGAAGCTCAACCACAACGCGGTCGTCGTGCAGGTCCGCCCCACCGCCGACGCGTTCTGGCCGTCGGCGTACGAGCCCTGGTCGGAGTTCCTGACCGGGGTGCGCGGCCAGGACCCGGGCTGGGACCCGCTGGCCTTCCTCGTCGCCGAATCGCACAAGCGCAACCTGGAGTTCCACGCCTGGTTCAACCCGTACCGGATCTCCATGCCGGCGCCGGGCGGCGCCGGCGCGGACCTCGCCAAGCTCGCGCCGGACCACCCGGCGCGGCAGCACCCGGACTGGACCTTCGCCTACCCGCCGGCCGGGGTCGCCGGCAGCCGGCTCTACTACAACCCCGGCATCCCGGAGGTCCGCGAGTTCGTCCAGACCGCGATGATGGACGCGGTCAGCCGGTACGACGTCGACGGCGTCCACTTCGACGACTACTTCTACCCGTACCCGAGCGGGACGCACCAGGTGCCGGACGACGCCACCTTCGCGGCGTACAACCGGGGCTTCACCAACAAGGCGGACTGGCGGCGGGACAACATCAACCTGCTGATCCAGGAGATGAACGCCAAGATCAAGGCGGCGAAGCCGTGGGTGAAGTTCGGGGTCAGCCCGTTCGGCATCTGGCGCAACGCCTCCGCCGACCCGGCCGGCTCGGACACCACCGGCAGCCAGTCGTACGACATCATCTCCGCCGACACCCGAAGGTGGGTGAAGGAGGAGTGGATCGACTACATCGTGCCCCAGCTCTACTGGTACATCGGCCAGTACCCGGCCGCGGACTACGCCCGGCTGGTGCCGTGGTGGGCCGAGACCGTACGCGGCACCCGGGTACAGCTCTACATCGGCCAGGCCGACTACAAGAGCGGCGAGCCGGCGTACGGGCCGTACTGGCAGAACCCACGCGAGCTGTCGGACCACCTGACGCTCAACCGGTCGTACCCGGAGGTGCTCGGCAACGTGCACTTCTCGGCCGTGCAGGTGAAGGCGAACCGGCTCGGCGCCACCGACATCTACGCCGCCGAGCACTACTCCCGCCCGGCGCTGGTGCCGGCGATGCCGCACCTGCCGGCGAAGCCGCTGCTGCCCCCGGTGATAACCAGGGCCGATCGGCAGGACGACGGGGTACGGCTGAGCTGGCTGCAGCCGGCCGACGGACGGGGCCCGTTCGGCACCGCGACGTCGTACGCGATCTACCGGTTGGACGGGGCTGGCCGAGCCGACCGCTGCGACTTCGCGGACGCCGCGCACCTGGTCGACACGGTCCGGGCCGACCCGGACGCCACGGTGCGGTCCTGGGTGGACACCACCGCCGTGCCGGGTCAGCGGTACACGTACCACGTGACCGCGCTCGACCGGCTGTGGAACGAGAGCCCGGTCAGCCCGCCGGGCGTCACGCCCTGACCGGCCCTGACGGCCGGCCCGGCGGGTGACGCGGGCGACCGTCAGCGCGGACGCGGAGGCCCCGGGGTGGTGACCACCCCGGGGCCTCACCCTTCAACCCGGACGATCCACGCCCCGCCGACCGGCCCTGACCAGCACGGCATTCGTCTGTTTCGACGCCTGTCACCAATAGTTCGCGCCGGCCACAGCTTCCGGACCGGCCATTGATCGACACTTGTCGAAGTCCGGTGACCCGCCGGTAACAGACCCGCCCCGTACACCCGCGGAGGTACCCGTGCCCAGACGACTTGCCACCATCCTCGCCGCCGGCACGTTCGCGCTGCTCGCCGTGCTCGGCGCCGCCTCACCCGCGGCCGCCGCCGTCAGCACCGAACAGAAGCTCAGCGTCCTGTCCAGCTGGACCCAGACCAGCGCGACCAGCTACAACAACTGGAACTCCGGACGGCTCAACAAGGCCGCCTGGTCCGAGTACGCCTTCGACTGGTCGACCGACTACTGCTCGTCCAGCCCGGACAACCCGCTCGGCTTCAACTTCTCGCTCTCCTGCTACCGGCACGACTTCGGCTACCGCAACTACAAGGCGATGGGCCAGTTCCCGGCCAACAAGTCCCGGCTGGACAGCGCCTTCTACGCCGACCTCAAGCGGGTCTGCGCCACGTACAACGCGGTCGTCCGACCGGCCTGCTACAGCCTGGCCTGGACCTACTACCAGGCGGTCAGCGTCTTCGGGTCGGTGGCCGCCGTGCAGCAGGCCGACATCGACCGCGCCGCCCGGATGAAGGCCGACGCCGAGCGCCGGGCCGCCCTCCGCTGACCCGTTCACCCAGCCCCGTCCCCCTCCCCGCTCCGTCTCGTGCTGGTCAAGAGGTTCGGGTCGCCCGAGTGGCTGTTCGGCGACGCGAACCTCTGACCAACCCCGGGGGCGGGGTGGGGTCAGGCGCGTTCGGTGCGGCCGGCGGGGCGCCAGTCGGTGTCGGGGCCGGACTGGCGGGGCGCCGCCGCGCCGGTGGTGCCGAAGCGGACCGAGCCGGCGGCCAGGTCCGGATGCTCCACCCCGAAGGCCAGCGCCGCCGCCTCCTCCAGCCCCAGCTCGCCGCCCTCGCCGTACGCGACGTCGAAGGCCGTGTCCCCCAGCGTCACGCGCAGCTCGGCCTGCCGCTCCAGCCAGTACCCCCCGTAGATCCCCGGGGTCGCCCGCATGCTCGCCCGGGTCGCCTGGGCCGCGCCGAACAGCCGGGCGGCGGTGACCTGGTCGTCACCGGCGGCGCAGCGGACCGCGACGGCATTCACCGTGTCGCAGGCCCGACCGTGGTAACCGTGGCTCATCCGCGATCGCAACGCCACCATCAGGTGCTCGTGCGCCGCCACCAGGTCGCCCCGGGCGAGCGCGACCATGCCGAGCAGCATGTCCACTGAGCGACGTCCCCGCTCCACCGGCCGGGCCGCCTCCACCGGCCGGGCCGCGCCGAGCAGCTCCGCCGCCTCGTCCAGGGCACCCCGCCGCCAGAGCAGCTCCGCCAGGCTGTAAACGGCCAGCAGCGCGTCGCCGACCACCTCCTGGTCGTGCGCCCAGTCGATGACCTCCCGGCAGACCCGCTCGGCCTCGGCGAACTGTCCCATGTCGACCAGCGGCGCGGCCGACCGGCGAGCACCCGGGCCAGCAGGCCGGCGTCGCCGGCCTGCCGGGCCGCCGCCTCGGCCCGCTGCGAGTAGCGCAGCTCCTCGGCGAACTCGCCGTCCCCGCCGGCGTGCAGCGAGTGCATGTGGTACGCCGCCGCCAGCTCGGCCTCGGGTATCGCCTCGCCGGTCTCGGCGATCCGGCCGTAGAGCCGGAACAGCCAGAGCCGACCCTCCCGGGCCAGCCCCCGCTCCCGCCACCACTGGTCCAGCCCGCCGGCCAGTCGCAGCCCGGTGCGGGCGCTGCCGCCGGTGGCGCACCAGCGCAGTGCGGCACGCAGCTCACCGGCGAGCGGGTCGAGCGAATAGAGGGAGAGGGTGACCGGTCGCCCGTCCGGACCCAGGTGCGCCCGCCGCAGAGCGTGCACCGACCAGGCGACGTGCCGGTCCCGGGCGGACTGCTCCTCGCCGGCCTCGACCAGCCGGCGGGCCGCGTACGCCCGGATCGGGTCGAGCATCCGGTAGGTGCTGCCGGTGGCGTGCGGCTCGGCCAGCACCATCGACTTGTCCACCAGGACGGAGAGCGGGTCGAGCGGGTCGGCGTCCAGCAGCCACTCCACGGTCCGCAGGTCGACCGGGCCGACGAAGACCGCCAGCCAGCGCAGCAGCCGGGCGGAGCGCGGCCCCAGCGTCCGGTACGACCACGTCACGGTGGCCTGGATGGTGAGGTGCCGCTCGCTGGCCGACCGCTGCACCGCACGGGTCGCCGGCGCCGGCGGCACGCCCCCGGCCGCCGCCGCGACCAGGTCGACCGTGTCCTGCTGGTTACCGCTCCAGCCCCGCTCCACCGCCGGCGGCTCGGGGTCGTCCCTGCCGGCGTCCAGGGTGTCGAGCATGTCGTCGAGGCGTTCGGCGAGCTGCCCCACCGAGAGCACCCGCAGCCGCGCGGCGGCCAGCTCGATGGCGAGCGGCAGGCCGTCCAGCCGCCGTACCACCCGCCGCAGGTCGGCAGACTCGGCCGGGTCCGGCTGTCGGCCGCCCCGGGCCGCCGCCGTCCGGTCGACCAGCAGCGCCACCGCGTCGCTCTCCGCGCCGTCCGGCCCCGCTTCGACCGAGAGCGGCGGGATCCGCCAGACCACCTCGCCGGGCAGCCCGAAGGACTCCCGGCTGGTGGCGAGCACCCGAACGCCGCGGCCGCCGGCGAGCAGCCGGGAGATCACCTCGGCCGAGGCCGCCGGCTGGGCGTCACAGGTGTCCAGGACCACCAGCATCCGGCGGGCGGCGGCGTACTCGACCAGGGTGTGCATCATCGGCCGGCCGGGCTCCGGGCGCAGTCCGAGCACGGCGGCGACCGCGAAGGCCACCAGGCCCGGATCGGTGACCGCGGCGACGTCCACGAACCAGACCCCGTCCGGGTGGTCCTGGACCATCCTGGAGGCCAGCTCCACGGCCAGCCGGGTCTTGCCGGCGCCGCCCGCGCCCACCACGGTGACCAGCCGGTGTCCGTTCAGGAGCCGGCTCAGCTCCGCCCGCTCGGTCCCCCTGCCGATGAACGAGGTGGCCTGGGTGGGCAGGTTGTGTGCGACCGCTTCGGCGGTCCGGGGCCGGGGGAACTGCCACTCCAGGCCGGGCGCCACCAGCTGGAACAGCCGTTCCCGGTCGTCGAAGCCGCGCAACCGGTGCAGGCCGAGGTCGAGCAGGGAAGCGCCGGCCGGCAGCGGTTGCGCCCGTCGGGCGGTCGCCGCCGAGCAGAGCACCTGCCCGCCGTGCGCGGCGGCGGCGACCCGGGCCGCGCGGTGCACCTCGGGACTGACGTACTCACCGTCGCGGGGGCTCGGCGTACCCGGTGTGCAACCCCATCCGGACCCGGGGCGTCGCCTCCGGCGTGGGCCATTCGTGGCTGACCAGCGCGCGCTGCGCGGTCAGGCAGGCGGTCAGCGCCGCACCGGCGTCGGGGAACGCGAGGAAGAACGAGTCCCCCTCGGTCAGCAGCTCCGCGCCCGCGGTGTTGGTCAGCGTGTGCCGGAGCAGCCGGCGATGCTCGCGCAGCACCGGACGGTAACCCGGCCCGAGCAGCTGGGCGAGTCGCGTCGAACCCTCGATGTCGGTGAACACGAAGGTCACCCACCCGCTCGGGAGGTGGAGCCGTGGCGACATGCGTGGAACCTCCGCCCCTGACGTCGGGTTCATGCTGCCCCATGTCCGGTCCGTCACGCATCGTGAGAACGGCCGTACACCCTGCGGCCAACGGTGCAAGCGGGCGTCGGCAGGCGCGATGTCGACGTCGACCGGAAGTGCAGGCGCGGAGGGCCGCGTCAGCAGCCGCAGCCACCCCCGCAGCAGCCCCCACCGGCGGCCGGGGCGCCACCGACCGGACCGGCCCCGCCTCGGCCGGTCACCGGGACGGCGGAGAGGAGCTTGACGGTGTCGTCGTGCCCCTGCGGGCAGGACGCCGGCTCACCGGCGCCGGCCATCGGGCGGTTGACCTCGAAGGTGTCGCCGCAGGCGCGGCAGCGGAACTCGTACCGGGGCATGGCACCAGCGTACGACCGGTCCTGACGTCCGGCCCCACATGGGTGATGACTCAACGGGTGGTGGACGGCCGAGGACAGACCCCCGGTTCGACCCCTGCCGTCGTGCCCCTGGCGGGCAGGACGCCGGCCTCGACCGGCGCCGGGCCATCCGGGCGGTTGACCTCGAAGGTGTCGCCGCAGGCGCGGCAGCGGAACTCGTACCGGGGCATGGCACCAGCGTACGACCGGTCCTGACGTCCGGCCCCACA
>JAEVHO010000047.1 GCA_016802835.1 Micromonospora sp. ATA32
GTTCCGGGCGGCCCGGACGGCCAACGCCTTCACCGACGAGCCGGTCGACGACGCGCAGGTCCGGGCGATCCACGAGCTGGTCCGGTACGGCCCGACCGCGCTGAACGCCCAGCCGCTGCGGGTGCTGCTGCTGCGCTCGGCGCAGGCCCGGGCGCGGCTGCTGCCGTACCTCAGCGCCGGCAACCGGGACAAGACCGCCGCCGCGCCGCTGGTCGCGGTGCTCGCCGCCGACGTGGAGTGGCACGACCGGCTGCCGGAGGTGTTCCCGCACCGGCCCGGCGCCCGGGACTGGTTCACCGGTGACCCGGCGGGCCGGGAGGAGCAGGCCCGGCTCAACGCCGCCCTGCAGATCGGCTACCTCCTGGTCGGGGTGCGCGCCGCCGGCCTGGCGGCGGCCCGATGGCCGGTTTCGACGCGCCGGGGTGGAGCGCGAGTTCCTCCCCGACGGGCGGCACCGCGTGCTGCTGCTGATGAACATCGGCCGCCCGGCGCCCGACGCGTGGCGGGAGCGGCTGCCGAGGCTGGACTACGCGGAGGTGGTCCGCACCCTCTGACCACCGAGCGGCGTGACCCGCGGACCGCCGGCAGCGCCGTTCCCGGGCGTCCGGCGGTCAGCGCGGCTCCCAGGCGTCCGGCTGGGCGATCAGCTTGCGGACGTGCCCCGGAAGCTTGCCGCTGGCCATCTCGGCCAGGGTCACCTCGTCGACCACCTGGCGAACGGCGGCGCGGACGGCGACCCAGAGCCGGGGCAGGTTCTCCGCCGCCCCCTCGTACCGGGTCTCCTCGGGGCGCAGCCCGCGTACCCCGGCCAGCGGCCCGTCGACCGTCCGCAGGATCGACCCGATGGTGATCTCCCCGGGCGGTCTGGTCAGGGTGTAACCGCCCTCGGCGCCGCGCTGGGCCCGGACGATCCCGGCGCGGCGCAGGTCGGCGAGGATGGCCTCGAGGAACTTGCGCGGCATGTCCTGCTGCGCGGCGATGGCCTGGGTGGACAGCAGGCTGGGGTACGCGGCGGCGAGACTCAGTGCCGCCCGTACCGCATAGTCGCCGCGCGCGGAGATCTGCACCCTGTCATCATGCCTCGCCGGCGCCGCCGGTCGGCTCGGCGGGCCGCCGGGGACGCACGATCCGGGCCGGCATCGGCTGCTCGCGGGCGGCGCGGAAGGCCCCCGGGCTGACCCCGACCTCCCGGGTGAAGAACCGGCCGAAGTTGGTCGCTCGGGGAAACCGAGCCGCCGGCCGATCCGCGCGATCGGCGCGTCGGTGGCGGCCAGCAGCCGGCTGGCCTGCAGGGCCACCCGATCGTCGATCACCTGCTTGGCGCTGCGCCCGGTCACCGCCAGGCAGGCCCGGGTGAGGGTACGCACCGAGCACCCGAGCCGGGCCGCGTAGTCCTCGACCCGGCGGGTGCGCTGG
Source organism: Micromonospora sp. ATA32 (assembly GCA_016802835.1). Lineage (GTDB taxonomy): Bacteria > Actinomycetota > Actinomycetes > Mycobacteriales > Micromonosporaceae > Micromonospora. Next base: position 1,417 of record JAEVHO010000047.1, read on the forward strand.
TAGCCGTGCTCGACCTCCTGCCAGAACCGGTGGAAGGTGGCCGCCTCGCCGCGCGCCTCGGGTTGTGGGCCGGTCAGCAGGGCCAGCCGGAGCAGCAGCACGGCGAGCTGGTGGCGGAGCAAATCACCGGCGGCGGGCACGCCCCGGTGCCGGTGGCAGTCCACCGCCAGCTGGCTCACCTCGTTGATCATCGCGTCCTCGTCCTCGCCGGCCAGCTGCCGGTACGCGGGCGGGGCGTCGGCGTCGACGTCCAACCCGCGCAGCGCGCCGGGCGACCAGCGGACCACGGTGGCGTCCAGCTGCGGGCCGGCGCAGCGCAGCACCTGACCGGGGTGTGCCCGCAGCAGCGTGCCCGGGCGGCAGGGCAGCGGGCGGAAGTCCAGCTCGGCGGTGCCGTGCCCGTTGGTGACCAGCACGAGCAGGTCCGCGTCGAGCAGCACCGGGCGGCGCCAACCGGGGTCGGGGGCGAGGTCGCCGAGCGCGATCGTGTCGATCTCGGTGGGGGAGGAGGCGGTACGGGTTGCGGCGGCGAGCTGACCGGAAGAGAACATCGTCTTCGACCGTAACCGCCCAGCCAGGCGGTCGCATCCGGACGACGAGGGGGCCGCCCGGCGGGGCTTGTCGGGGTGGCGGCGGGCGGGCTAGGTTACCGAGCGGTAGCGCCTGGGTCGGCGGACCACCCCGCGGCCCCCGCCGACTCGCGATGGGATGGACATGACGGATCTGTTCTCGGTCGAAGGCAAGACGGTCCTGGTCACCGGCGGTTCACGGGGGATCGGGCTGATGATCGCCCGGGGCTTCGTGCAGGCCGGCGCGCGGGTGATCATCTCCTCGCGGAAGGCCGACGTGTGCGAGTCGGTGGCGAAGGAGCTCTCCGCCGAGGGGCGCTGCGAGGCGATCCCCGCCGACCTGAGCGACGACGCCGGGGCGCAGGGGCTCGCCGCCGCGATCCTGGAGCGCACCGACCGGCTCGACGTGCTGGTCAACAACGCGGGCGCGACCTGGGGTGCGCCCCTGGAGACGTACCCGGAGGCGGCGTTCGACAAGCTCTGGGCGGTCAACGTCAAGGCGGTCTTCCGGCTCACCACCGCGCTGCTGCCCGCGCTGCGCGCGTCGGCCAGCGCCGACGACCCGGCTCGGGTGATCAACATCGGCTCGATCGACGGGCTCCGGGTGCCGTTCATGGAGGTGTACGCCTACTCCGCCACCAAGGCGGCGGTGCACATGCTCACCCGCAGCCTGGCCCACCAGCTCGCCGGCGAGCACATCACGGTGAACGCGATAGCGCCCGGGCCGTTCGAGAGCAAGATGATGGCCTTCGCGCTGGACGACCCGTCGAGCCGGGCCGCCATCGAGGGCCAGGTGCCGCTGGGCCGGATCGGCCGCCCGGAGGACATGGCCGGCACCGCGATCTACCTGTCCTCGCGGGCGGGGGCGTACCTCACCGGCGCGGTGATCCCGGTCGACGGCGGCATCACCACCCACGGCTGAGCGGACGCGGCAGCGCGATGCTGCCGGCGTACCGGATGGTGAGTGCCCGGAGCCGCGCGGACTCGGCAGATCCGCGCGGCCACGGGCGTGGCGGGTCAGCGGCCGGCGAGCAGCCGGCTCACCGCGGTGTCGACGTCCAGGTGCTCGGCCTCGCGGCCGCGCGGGACGACGACGTAGGTCCGCCGCAGGAAGCGCACCAGGACGCTGCGCGGCACCTCGAAGAGGGCGTTGCCGTCGGGCGACGACAGCGCGAGCGCGACGAAGTCGCCGCGCGGGGTGCCCAGGGCCAGACCCGGACATCCCCGATGCCGGCCGGCTCATCGAGGCCGGTGACCAGCAGCTCGCGGGCGAAGGACCAGCTCACCGCCTCGCCACCGGCGGATTCGGCGTGGAACAGGACATGGACCGCATACGGGTCAGCAGGGTCGTAGCGCAGACTGGCACGCACCGGCAAGGCCGTGGCGTCAGGTGCGACGAGCCTTAGCGACGTCTCGACCTCTACGGTCGTCGGTCGGATGACACTCATGGACGTTCTCCCCCCGGCACCGCTGCGGAACGCGCGTGTCCCGCTTTTCCCATACTCAGGTGCTACTCCTGGCTACGCTCCGCCATACGCTGACTTCACCCAGTGGTGGGAAGGGGGTCGGAATCGCCTCGTGAATGTGAAGGTTCATGTACGATTTCCGGTTCTGCCCAGTGCGTGATCCCGCCCGGCATCGGGTGGCTCAGTCGTCGACTTACTCCGGTAACGTCCAGTCGTCCGATGGAGTGACGGGCCCGGGCGACACTGGGGGGTGAAATGGTGACGAAGCGATCCTCAGTGGATCCGCCAGGGGTGGCGGGCCCGCCGAAAGGTGCGGTCCGACCAGCCGAAAGTCGGGGGTACGGAGTGCCGGACGATCAGCACGACCGGGGCGGTCGACGGGGCTCTGCCGGCGGTGTGCCCGGCGGCCTCGCCGGGCCGGCGGCGGCGGTCGCCCGGCGGCGCCAGAGCCGTTGGCGGGAGCGGGTCAACACCACCCTCGACCTGATCCGCGCCAACCCCACGGGCCGGATCACCCTGAAGATCTTCATCGGCATCGCCGGGGCCATTGTCGTCACGGTCGGTATCGCCCTGATCCCGCTGCCCGGGCCGGGCTGGCTGCTGGTGATCGCCGGCCTCGGCATCTGGGCGGTCGAGTTCCACTGGGCCCGACGGCTGCTCGCCTTCACCCGCCGGCACGTGCAGAACTGGACGCGCTGGGCCACCAGCCGGTCGCTGCCCGTACGCCTCGCGCTCGGTACCGTCGGCCTGGTCTTCGTCGCCGTGGTGGTCTGGCTCTCGCTCAAGTACAGCCTCGGCATCGACCTGGTGGCCCGGCTGCTGCACTACCTCGCGACGCACTGACCCCGGATTCGCGGCCGGTCGACTCGATCGGGTACAGTCATGCGCGCTGAGGGCGATTAGCTCAGCGGGAGAGCGCTTCGTTCACACCGAAGAGGTCACTGGTTCGATCCCAGTATCGCCCACGCAGGTCAAAGGCTACTTCCTGGCTTCGGGAGGTGGCCTTTCTGCTGTCGTACGGCAGCTTTGTACAGCAACCGCGGTCGTTGTGTGGGGCGCTACCGAGAGGGTGGTGAAGGTGACGGACATGCTGAGGGTCCAGGACCTTCGCCAGGTGTGCGGAAGGCTGCTGGACGCAGTGGAGGAGCGGTTCGGCGCGGAGATCGATCTGTCGGGCCTCGGCGTCGACCACTACTGGAACGTCGACCTGCGGTCCGCATTCGAGCTGAGGAAGGACCCGGCGGTGGGGATCGACGTCGGGCAGAGCAGTGACGACGTGGCGGAGTTGCACGCACTGCTGCGCCGTCCGGCAGACGACACGCCGGTGCTTTGGCACGACCTGCAACACCTCGCCGGTGTTCTGCGGCTGCTGGCCTACCTCGACCTGCCAACCGTCAGAGCTGGCGAGAGCTGAAGCGGGCCCCCGGCGTCACCGGTGCCCGCCTCGAACCTGATCGGATGGTGCGTCAGCGGCCGAGAGAGTCGCCGAGGCGCTTGAGGGCCTCCCGTGTCGCCTTCGAAGAGACCTGCGTGTAGATCTCCATCGTCACGGAGAACCGGGCATGCCGGAGGATCTGCATGGCGACTCGCGGATGGACGTCGAGGTCGGCCAGCAGCGTCGCGCAGGTGCGCCTGGCGTCGTGAACGGTGATCGGGCGGACCCCTGCTCTGTCGCATCGGGTTTGCCAGGAGCGCTGGAAGTTGCGCGGCTCGATGGGCGTGCCATAGCGGGTGGTGAATACCAGGTCGTTTTCGTGCCAGGCCTTGCCGGCGGTTGCTCGTGCCTCGTCGCGTTGTTCGATTCGTAGCTTGAGCGCCGTCAGGCAGATATCGGGCAGGGGGAGTGTGGCGTCGGACGCCTGGGTCTTGGTGTCGCGGTGGAGGAGCTGCCCGCGCACGCGTTGCAGTTGGCGGCCGATGGTCAGCTCTCCGGCGTCGAGGTCGACGTCCTCCCAGGTGAGTCCCAGCGCCTCGCCCTTGCGTAGACCGACGACCAGGACCAGGGCGTAGGCGGCGTAGAGCGGGTCCTCGTCGGCGCGGGCCGATTCGAGGAACTTGCGGGCCTCGTCGCTCGACCACGACTTCCCGCGCCGCCGGCGAACGGTGGCGAGGGTGACCGGCACGGCCGGGTTCTTGGTGACGAGGTCTTCGGCCTGGGCGTGGGTGAGGGCGGCCCGCAGCGCTGCCCGGATGTCGCTGACCGTCCGCGTTGACGGGACGGCCTGGCAGCAGCGTCCGACCGCGCAGCAGCGGCGCTTGTCCCTCCGGCGGGCGGCGTCCTTGCCCTGGGCGCAGCACTGGCAGGTCCGGGCCACCTGGTTGATCCAGGTCTGCACGTCCCGAGACTGGAGCCGGTCGAGCCGCTTGGACCCGAGGCCGGGGGCGATGTGACGGCGGACGAACGTCTCGTAGGTGGCGTAGGTCAGCGGCGCCCGGTTCGGCTGGATGATCTCGGTCAGCCAGTAGGTGAGGAAGCTGCCGACGGTGGGGACGCTGGTCGCCACCGGCCCCTGCTTCGCCTGCTGGTGCAACTTGATCCACTTGTCGTGGACCGCCTCCCGCGTCTTGCCGTACACGTACTTCCGAGTCCGCTTGCCGTCCGGCTTGGTGACCCAGACGTACGCGGCGAAGCCGTTGCGGTAGGGGAAGATCGAACCTTCGCCGTTGGCTCGTGCACGTGCGGGCATCAGGCAGCCTCCTGGCGCTCGACCTGTTCGCGGATGTAGTCGTCGACCCATTCGGGGAGGATGCGGCGGTACTTGCCGTCCTTGATGGAGCGCAGTTCACCGGTGGCGATCTTCATCTTGACCTTGGAGATGCCGAAGCCGAGCAGGACGGCGACCTCGGCGGGGGAGTACCAGCGCGGGGTGAGGTCTGGGCTCATTTCGCGGCCCTGGTGAGCCAGGCTTCGTGGGCGAGTTCTTCCCGGCCGACGCGTCTGCGCTCACGGCGTTGAGCGGCGGCGGTGTTGGCCAGGAGTGCGTCACCTTCGGTCAGCCATCCGGAGCCGGCGTAGCTCAGAGCGCCGACCGTCACGAGGTCAGTAGCGTCGTCGTCCTCGGCGCGGCGGTAGGTGGCGCGGGTGTCGCGGAGCAGGCCGAACGTGACGGAGTAGCGGCGGGCTTTGGTGAGGAAGTGGCCACCGAAGCCGAGCATGTGCGCCCAGCGGCGCAGCCCGGCGTAGGCGTTCGGTTTGGTGTCAAGGCTGGCTTGACGGTCGTCGGCCGTTGCGGCGCGGCTGGCGGTGTCGGTGCCGGTGGGCCGTCCGAGGTGCCAGCAGGCGTCGATGAGGCGGGCGAGATGATCGCCTTCCGGATCGGCGTAGTCGTCGACGGTGGCGGGGGTGAGTCGGGTGGATTGGTGGCCGGTGGCCTCGGTCGCTTTGGTGGCGTACTTGGCCAGATAGGCGGCCACCTTGTCGTCGGTCAGTTCGCCGCTGGCGCTGTTGACGTGCCGGACGTCGACCTGCTGACCCCAGGCCACCACCCAGCCCTGCGGCCGGTCGGGGTGCGGGGGTGTGGTGACGGTGATCTGGCGTGCGGCGGCGTGGACGGCGGCGTCCAGGTCGTCGACGGTGATGCCGGCTGGCGGCGGAACGAAAGCATCCGGGGCGTCGGGGTCGACGCCGTCGAGGCGCAACAGGGCGTGGAAGTGCACGGCTGCCCTTCGCTGCATCTCGGCAACCTTGCCGTGCGACACCCGCACAGGCGGCACCCGGCGCACCTTGCCGGAGTCGGTGACGACCTGGACGTGGGGGATGCCGCGACGTCGGCACAGCGCGGCGAGGTGACGTTCGATGGCCTGCTTGGTGCGCCGCCACAGCTCGCCGGAGAAGTAGTTCCAGACGACCTGGTGATCGTGGTCGTAGCAGTCCAGGCACAACGGCTGACCGAGCTGCGGGTCGTCGGCGTCGTGGCGGGTGAAGCACGCCGCGGGCTGCCCGTGCTGGCAGGTGCCGGCGACACTCCGGGCGCGGCAGGGAGCGGGCCGCAGTCGCAGCGCTGCCGGGTAGCGCAGGTGTGGCGGGCGACGTGCCGGTGGTGGACCGCGCCGAAGGATGGGGCGGTGAAGGTGGCGAAGACGACCGGATGCCGGCCCACCGAGTCGGGTACGCCCTTGCCGCCGGTCAGGCCGCAGCGGACCACCTGGTAGGCGTCACCCTGGTAGACCCAGGCGCAGTCCGGGCACTGCGATTCGCGGCGGTTGCCGCACGCCTTGTAGAGCGCTTGGTCGGGCAGCTCGTCGGTCTGGAGTTGGCCGGTGATGCGGCCGGTGGTCGTCTCGACGGCAGCGATGGTGCCAGTGAGGCGGATTGGGCGGGCACAGCCGCCGGCAGGGGCGGTGTGCTCCAGCCAGCCGGAGAACTCCGGCGTGGCGGCGCGGTGCAGGGCTTGGGCGTCACGGCCGGCGGCGAGGCCGGGTCGGTACAGGGCGAGCGGGGTGGACAGGACTTCCTCCTCAGGGGTGGCAGGGACGGAAGACGAAGCACCACCAGCCGTGGACGCCTGTCCGCTGGTGGTGGTCGTCGTGTCTCCTGGCACCGCCGGAAGGGCGGCTGACGCCGGAGGGCGGAGTCGTGGTGGTGCCACTTTCCGCCGATGGGGGGGTCGTGTCCTTTCGCGCTCGTGGACTCGGTGATGGGGACCGGCACGGGTGGGGAGCCTGGGATGTCGGCATTCGGCGGGTTGCCGCAGGCTGCCCCCACCCGTGGAGGTCAGCGAATCCTGGCCATCGTGGACGGCAGGAAAGCCGTGCTGGGCCGCTCAGGGATTCGGAGGACCGGCACAGCGGCCGGTGCGATCGAGAGCCGGCGGGACGTGGCCCGCATCAGCGGCAGGAAGGCCGCTCAGCATCTCCGACGTCGAGTCCAGCGATCCGGCAAGAAGGCCGCGCTGGCGTGCTCGACGAGCGCCAGAGTAGCACCGTGTACCGACAGGTCAACCCGCCGTGACCCCGCTCCCGGGACTGGACCGGGCCGGCTGCCGGCGTTGTGGGAGGACTTTCTTTACGTCTATCGAGCTGCTGCGCCAGCTGCAGGGTATCCATCGATTTCGGCACGGACTCGATGATCTCGATCATTGCCTGTCCTTCCCGCCAAGCGGTCCACGCTCACGGTGGCAGGCCAGACCGGTTACACCGTAGGTCGGCCGGTCCGGTCGGCGCGGCGCAGCCCGTGGAGCCGGACCGGCCGCGAAGAGGGGCCACGTCTCCAGTCGAGACGCGGCCCTTCTTCGCACCGTCAGACGAGCACGGCCTCCTGCGCCATCGTCACCGCGCCGAGCAGCGCCGCGTCGTCGGCGAAGTCTGACAGCACGATCTCCGGCCGCGCGGGAGGACCTGGCCCAGCCGCTCGGCGAGCAGGCTCCGCACCAGGTCGTTGCGGGCCACGCCGCCGACAAGCACCACCCGCTGCGGGTCGACCAGCAGGCAGCAGGTAGCCAGGTGTCGCGCCAATTCGTCGACCCGGCCGAGCAGCGCCTCGCGGGCCGGGCCGGGCACGGCGGCGGCGCCGGCCAGAGCCTCGGCTCTCCCGGGCGATGCCCAGCCGCTCGGCGAGCTGGTCCAGCGCTCGGCCGGAGAACACCGACTCCAGCACGGCTTGCGCAGGGACCGCCGGCCAGCCGGCTCCGGTCACGGCGTATCCGATCTCGCCCGCCGCGCCGTGGTGCCCGGCCAGCACGGCGCCGCCAACGGTCATGGCAGCCGCGACGCCGGTGCCGAGCCCGACCACGAGTCCCGGATCGGCGTGCCGCAGCGCGCCGAGACGCAGCTCGGCCAGGGCGGCCGCGTTCAGGTCGTTGGCGACCGGGACCACGCTCACCCCCAACCGGTCACGGACGGCGGAGGCGAGGCGTAGGTCCTCCCACCCCGGCACGTTCGGCGCCAGGTCGATCCCGTCTTCGCGCACCACGCCCGGCGACGCGATACCGGCCGCCGTCAGCACTCCGCCCACCTGCGCGGTGAGCCTGGCGGCGAGGTCGAGCGCCCGATCGAGGGCCTGCCGGGCGCCGCGCTCGGCAAGGGTGGGCAGGCGTTCTGACACGAGCAGACGACCGGTCCGGTCGGCCACTGCGATCGCCATCTTGGTGCCGCCGAAGTCGATGCCGAGCAGCCGTCCGGGCCCGGCGGCCTCGGACGGCCGGTGGTCGGTCGACGGGGCGGCATGCGACCGCACGCTCACCGGCCGATCCGCCCGACGATCGCCTCGTCGAGCGCCCGGTCGGCCCGTGCCAGACGGTCCCGCAGCGCCGCGATCCGGGCCGCCACCGCGTCGAACGTTCGCGCACGGTCGTCACTGGGCGCGCACCGCCGCCGCGCCCGGACCGTCGGCCTGGGCCCGATCGAGTACGAGCTCGGGTCGCACCGCCGCGGCGATCAGATCCTGTACCGCCGCGTCGTCCAGCGGCTCGGTCACGCCCACCGCCTGCGCCGCCGCCCGCACGTCGTCCGGCGTCCAGGCGTCCGGCGTGCCGCCACGAACGAGTCGGCCGACCACCGAGTGGGCGGCCCGGAACGGCACCCCGTGCCGGGTCAGCGCGTCGGCGGCCGCCGTCGTCGTCGCCCCCGACCGGACGATCTCCGTCGGGGTGGGCGGCTCCAGCGGAGCGAGCTGCTCGAGGAAGCCTCCGAGCAGCGCAAAGAATCGCTCGGTCCGGTCATCGCTGTCCCAGAGCCGGACCTGCACGTCGGTGGTTGCGTTGTTGGAGTCCTCCCACCAGGCCGCGCCGACGTTGTTGAGCACCGAGGCGGCATCGCCCGCGGTGGCGCCGGCCATCGACACCAGGTGCTCCAGCACGACGGGGTTGCGCTTCTGCGGCATGATGCTGCTGCCCTGGGTGAAGTCGCCGGGGGTCTCCACCCACCGCCAGGTGAGCCAGTCCATCAGCGTGCGGGCCAGCCGGGCCCCGGTGGCCAGCGCCTGAGCGTTGAGGGTGGCCACCCGCACCAGGTGGTCGGCTCCGGCGACCGCCTCGTACGAGTTGGTGACCAGCCCGTCGAAGCCGAGCAGCTCGGCGAGCAGGGCGGGCGAGATGTCCAGGTCCGTCCCGGCGAACGCACACGAGCCGAGCGGAGACCGGTTCATCTGGTCGAGCAGGTCCGCATAGGCCACCGCCTCGCCGGCCAGCGCCTCGGCGTATCCGGCCAGCGCGTGCCCGATGGTGGTCGGCTGGGCCGGCCGGCGGTGGGTGTAACCGGTGATGACCACGTCGGCATACCGGTCGGCCCGGTCCAGCGCCGTCGCCCCGGTGGCGAGCACCCGGTCGAGTACCCGGAGCAGTTGCCCACGCAGCACCATCCGGAACACGCCCGCGTCCAGGTCGTTGCGGCTGCGGGCGAGCTGTACGTCAAGCTGCGAGGTGGGGATCCCGCACGCCTCGGCCAGCCGCTTCTCGACCAGGTAGTAGGTGTCCTCGACGCTGCCGTCGAAGACCGGCGGGGTGTTGTCGGCGGCGACCGCGGCGTGTAGCTCGCCGAGCCCGCGCAGCAGCCGGGCGCCCCGCTCGGCGGGAATCAGTCCCTGCTCGGTGAGCATTACGACGTGGGCCTGGCTGGCCCGCACCATCGGTCTGAACAGGTAGGGGGCGTGGTGGTCGTACGTCGGCCGGAGGTGGTGCTGCTGGTATGTGTTCAGCGGGAGCGTGGTCATCGCGATTCCTTTGTGTTCCATCGTTCCGCCAGCGGGCGCGTGCGTCCGCCCGGCGGCTTTCGGGCCGAGGATGCTCGGGTCAGGTCATTGGCCCAGCAACCGCTCGGCATTTCCGGCGAAGATCGCGCGCAGATCGGCCTCCGGCATCCGCATCTCGCGGCAGATCCGGAGCTGGTCGTCGAGATAGCGGCTGACGTAGCCGCGCGGGAACCACGACGAGTCGCTGCCGAAGACGATGCGGTGCGGCCCGATCGTCTCGTAGCAGCGCCGGAAGAGGTCGTCCAGCGTGAGGCGGTAGGGCATCCAGCGGACCCACTGATTGGAGCCGGACGTGTCGACGTGGATGTTGGGGCAGCCCCAGCAGGCGAAGAGCAGCTCCTGCACGTGCTGAACCCCGAAGTGCGGCACCACGAACGCCAGGTCCGGAAAGCGCCGGGCGACCCGGGCCAGATGGTTCGGGCTGTCGTACGGGCTGGACGGGAGGCCACCGGCGCTGCCGTAGTGGCCCATGTGCACCAGCACCGGGACGCGCAGCCGTTGAGCGGTCCGCCAGACCGGGTCGAGGGCCGGATCGTCGAGCGGCCCGCGCAGCAGCGGGGCGAAGAGCTTCCAGCCCCGCAGGCCGCGCTCGGTCACGGCCCGCTCCAGCTCGGCCGCTGCATCCGGTTGGAACGGGTCGTGATGGGCGAAGCCGAGAAACAGGTCGGGATGCCGGGCGACCGCGTCGGCGACCGCGTCGTTGCCGCCGCCGGTGACGAACACCGCCCGCCGGATGCCGTTGGAGCGCAGTTCGTCGGCCCACCGGTCGGCCTCGTCCTGCCAACGGGGCGCGGACGGTTCCGGGTCGGGAAAGGACCAGGCCCGGCGCCACTCCGCCGCGTACGGCGCGATGCCGGCGGCCCGGGTCGCCCGATCCGCGTCGTCGCCGGGATGCATCCCGACCGCGTGTTCGCAGGCCCGGATGGTCTCGTCCGCACCGATCCGGAAGTGCAGGTGGAAGTCGACGACGTCCAGTCCCCGGTCCATGGTCACGACTGCGCCCCCTGAGTCGGTGCGGCCGGCCGCAGCGGCTGGCTATCGGGCGGATCGGGCAGCGGGGGCGGCCACCCAGGCGTCGACGATCTCGCGGAGCCGCCCGCCGGCCAGCTCGCGCACCCGCTGGCCGGCCGCCTCGCTGGCCAACGAGATGTGCCCCGACCAGCCTTCCCACGGCTTGGGCCGGGACTCCACCAGGACGTACGGGTGTGGGGTGGGCAGCTTCGGCTTCGGTGGCAGGTCGCGGGCGGCGCCGAGGCGTACCGCATCGGGATCGAAGCCGAGCACCCCCGACGTCTCGTATGCCCCGCCGTGACCCCGGGCCGGCAGATCGCCGAAGAACTCGGTCGTCTCGGCCGGACTGACCAGTTGAAACCAGTTGACCAGCAGCAGACTGGCCTGGCGCCGGCCGGAGACCCACTCCATCGCCGCCCGGACGGTGGACATGTTGGCGTCGTGCCCGTTGACCACGAGCAGCCGGGGGAATCCGGCCGCCACGATCCCGTCGATCACGTCGCTGAGATAGCCGACGGCCACCTCGGGACGGATGGCGACGGTGCCCGGCCAGGGCCGGGTCTGCCCAGGACACGCGGCGTACGGCACCGGCGGGAAGAGCACCCCGCGCCGCGCGCCCGCGCTCTCCGCCGCGAATCCCTCGGCCAGGATGAGATCCGCGCCGAGCGGCAGGTGCGGACCGTGCCACTCGACCGCCCCGACCGGCAGCACGGCGAAGTCCGCCGTCGCGGCCACGTCGGCCAACTCCGCGCCGGGTATTCGGCTGGCCTCGACCAGCCCCCCGCCGTCCAACCAGTAGCCGGTCAGTTCGTCCATTGTGCCGCCTCCCGGGACGCCCGACCGCCACCGTGCAACCGGCCGGAGACGACCATCACCACGAAGATCAGCACCACCTGGAGCATCCCGTACGCCGCGGCGGTGCCGATCTCGAACGAGTACATCCGGTTGTTGATTTCGACCGAGATCGGCGCGGTGGATGAGGTGTAGATCAGCACCGAGGCGACGAACTCTCCCACCCCGTTGACGAAGGCGAGCAGCGCGCCCGCGATCACGCCGGGCAGCATCAGCCGCAGGGTGACCGACCGGAAGGCGCGCCACCAGGACGCGCCGAGGTTGCGGGCGGCCTCCTCAAGCGACGGGTCGAGTTGGGCCAGCGATGCCGAGCTGGACCGGAAGACCAAGGGCAGGAAGCGGACGAAGTAGGCCAGCGGCATGATCCAGAAGGTGCCGACCAGCACCTGCCCGAAGCTGAACGCGTTGCCGGTGCTGAACGCGGAGATCAGGTTGATCGCGACGACCGTGCCGGGCAGCGCCCAGGCCAGCATGACCGCCACGTCGAGCAGGCCGCGTCCGAAGAAGCGGAGCCGGCGCACCGCGTACGCGATCAGTACCCCGACTACGACGCATCCGGTGGTGGCGATCAAGCTCATCTTGAGGGAGTTGACGATCGGCTCGAACGCCTTGGGTTCGGCGAAGATGGTGATGAAATTCTTGGTGGTGTATTCGCTCGGAATCACTTCCGTGGTCCACGAGCCGTCTGCCGAGAACGCGACCAGCGCGATGGTGGCGACCGGCGCGAGCAGCACCACGGTGGCCAGCAGCGAGCCGGCCAGGGCCAGCCAGCGGCCGAACGGGTTGCTGATCTGCCGCCGGTGCGCCGCGACCCCCTTGGACTGCGACCGGTAGCTGCGTCGCCCCTCATACCACCGCATGCCGAGCAGGAAGAGCACCGACACCACCCCGAGGATCGCGGCGTATGTCGACGCCATCGGCAGGTCGCCGTTGGTGCGGTTGATGTAGATCTGCATGGTCATCGTCTGGTCCACACCGAACAGCAGCGGAGCGGTGTAGGACGCGAGCGAGGTCATGAAGACCAGCAGCGACGCGGAGACCAGCGCCGGGGTGAGCATCGGCAGCAGGACCGTCCGCCAGACCCGGATCCGGCCGGCGCCCAGGTTGTAGGCCGCCTCCTCGACCGAGGGGTCCATCCCGGCCAGCGCGGCCGACGCGGACAGGTAGAAGAACGGATACATCGTGAACGTGTGCACGACCAGCACCCCGGCGATACCGCTGAACGGCAGCACCGGCTGCTCGGTGCCGAAGAGGTGCTGCAACCCGCGCGGCATGATCCCGGTCTCGCTGTAGAGCAGTTGGAACGAGATCGCGCCGATCAGCGGCGGCAGGGCCGCCGGCACCAGGATGATCGCCTCGATCAACCGGCCGCCGGGGAACGAGAAGCGCTTGAGCAGGAACGCCATTGCGACGCCGACGACGCCGCAGAGCAGCACGCTGGCCGCCGAGATGCCCAGCGAGGTGATCAGCGAGGACCGGGCGACGCCGGTGCCGGACAGGAAGCTGCTGTAGTTGTCGATCCCGTCCGGGCCGACGGTTTCCATGAACGTGGCGAGCATCGGCTGGACGACGTAGCCCCAGAGCACCAGGACGAGCGGCAGCACCAGCAGGTAGGGAAACCACGGCGCGCTCGCCCCGCCGCGCAGCCGACCGGTGAACCGGGGCCGGCCGCCGCCGGTGCCGGTGCCGGCCGCGCCGGACCGCGGTGCCGTCGAGGGCGGTCGAGGTCGTCGGCGCGGCGGTCACGGCCGGACCACCCACATCCGATCGTTGGTAGCCGCAGTCCGACCTGGTCGCCGACGGACAGCCCGGATGGCACCTCGACGGCGGCCACCGTCAACAGCTCGTCATGCACCTCGACGGTCAGGTTGGTGGCCATCCCGGTGAACTCCAACTCGGTCACCCGACCGGTCAGGGCCCCGTCCCGCGTCGCGCCGTCGAGCCCGATGTGTTCGGGCCGGACCGAGACCAGGGCGCTGGCCGACTCGGTCAGCCCGTGCCCTTCGGGCGCGCTCACCCGGGCCTCCCCACCGCCGGGCAGCCGCACGTTCACGCTGATCGTCGTCGCCGACACGACGGGCAGCGATAACACGTTGCTCCGGCCGATGAACCGGGCGACGAAGGCCGTCGCGGGCCGATGGTAGATCTCCTGCGGGGTGCCGAGCTGCTGGACCCGACCGGACTCCATCACCGCGATCCGGTCGGACATCGCCATCGCCTCGGCCTGGTCATGAGTGACGTAGATCGAGGTGATGCCGGCCTCCCGCTGGATCCGCCGGATCTCGACCCGGGTCTCCTCGCGCAGCTTGGCGTCCAGGTTGGACAGCGGCTCGTCGAGCAGCAGGGTGCGCGGCCGGATCACCAGGGCCCGGGCCAGTGCGACCCGCTGCTGCTGGCCGCCGGAGAGCTGGTCGATCCGGCGGTCGCCGTAGCCCTCGAGGTGCACCTGGGCCAGCGCCTCCTCGATCCGCTGGCGGGCCTCGGCCCGCTTCACCTTACGGATCTTCAGCCCGTACGCCACGTTCTGCGCCACGGACATGTGTGGGAACAGCGCGTAGTTCTGGAAAACCATGCCGGTGTCACGCTTGTTGGGCGGCTTGCGCGTGACGTCCTCGCTGCCGAAGCGGATCCGCCCGGACGTGGGGAAGTAGAAGCCCGCCACCATCCGCAGGGTGGTGGTCTTGCCGCAACCGCTCGGCCCGAGCAGCGTGAAGAACTCACCCGCGGCGATGCTGATGTCGACGTCGTCGACCGCCGCGGTGTCGCCGGCGCGCGCGAAGCGCTTGCTCACCGACTCCAGCGTGACATCCATCATGATGTTGCTCTCCTCCATCGGCAGCCGGACCGGACCCGCGGGCCCGGTCCGGTTCCGTACGTGGTCAGCCCTTGTTCTTGATCTGGGCGTTCCAGTGGTTGATCCACTCGGTCTCGTTCTTCGCGACGACGGTCCAGTCCACGTTCATCGGCTTGAGGTCGAGCTTCGACAGCCACTCCGGCTTCTCGGCGATGTCCACCGCCGGGATCTGGAAGTAGTCACGGGCCAGGTCCGCGCGGAGCTTGTCGTCGAAGAGGAACTCCATGAACTTCTGGGCACCGGCCGTGTTACCGCCCTTGACCGCGGCCAGGCCGTCGACCAGCACGGGCGCGCCGGAGGCCGGCATCACGTAGCCGAAGGGCATCTTCGACTGGTTGGCCTGGAGCAGGATGTCCTGCAGGTTCCACGCGCTCAGCAGTCCCTGCTGACGCGACATCTTGAGGTAGAGGTCGGTCGGGTTGGCCGCGTAGGTGCCGGTGTTTGCGTCCAGCTTCTTCAGCCAGTCGTAGCCCGGCTGCGGGTTGCTGCCGTCGGCCGAGAGGCGCTGGATCATCGAGGCGTAGATCGACCGCATGGTGCCGGAGGCCGCCACGTCCCGGATGATGACCTTGTCTTTCCACTGCGGAGCGACCAGGTCATCCCAGTCCTTTGGCGCCTGCTCGGGGGTGAGCGCCTTGTTGTTGTACATGATGACCTCGGGCAGCAGGATCTCACCGAACCACCGGCCCTGCGGGTCCTTGTACTTCGGGTCCATCTTGCTGGCGAAGGCGGGCTGCGAGGAGGCGAGCAGGTCCTCGGACGCGCCGGCGGAGAGGCCCTGCTGGGTGCCGCCCCACCAGACGGACGCCTGCGGGTTGGCCTTCTCGGCGCGTACCCGCTCCAGGATCTCCTGGGCGCCGAGGTTCAACACCTCGACCTTCCCCTTGTATTCGGGGTACTTGCCAGTGAACTGCTCGACGACGTAGTTGGCGACCTTCTTGTCCCGGGCGGTGTAGATGACCAGTTTTTCGGCGCCGCCGCTGGAAGCGGTGTCCTTCGCGGCGCCACCACTGCAGGCGGTGACAGCGGCGACGACCGCGGCGAGCGCTCCGGCCAGGGCCAGACGACGTCTCATGGGATACCTCCGGGGGAAAGGGGACTTGCGGAAATTGGGAATGGGAAGGTCAAAGCAGCGTGGGCATCCCGGTAGCGGCGGCAGAGAGCGCGTAGCTGATCGCGCCGTGCAGCACCGCGCGGTCGCCGAGCATGGCGCGGCGCACCTCGGTCGCGGCCGGCGCGCCGATCGCCACCAACGTCTGGAGCCGGTCGAGCGCGGCATCGTCGAGCTGGGCGGCGGCGCCGCTGAGCAGGACCCGGCCCGGATCCACCACGCACGCGCAGGAGACGATCAGCCGCGCCCAGGCGGCGAGCAGGGCCTCCAGGTAGCGCGCGGCGTCGGCATGGTCGCGGCTCAACTCGATCAGCGCGGGCACCGGGAAGTCCGGCCGGCGGCCGGGACGCAGCGCCACCACGCGCTCGGCGATCGCACTCTCGGACCAGTGCGCCTCGAACGGCCCGACCCCGTCATGCCCCAGGTCGTCCGCGTCGAGCGGGAGGAAGCCGACCTCGCCGGCGGCACCGGCGGCACCCCGCCGCACCTTGCCGTCCAGGATGAGCCCCGCGCCGATCCCGTCGGCCACGTGCAGCAGGAGCAGGTCGGCGACGTCCGTGCCGGCGCCGGCCGCGTGCTCGCCGGCCGCCATCAGGTTGACGTCGTTGTCCACCACCACCGCTACGCCGAGTCGCCGCTGGACGGACTCGCCGATTGGTCGTCCCTCGACCAGACCCACCGAGGGCGCCAGCCGGACCGCGCCGCCGGAGGAGACGCCGGGCGCGGCGATGGCCACCCCCCGCAGCGAGGGCAGGGCGTCGCCCACCAGCTCGGGAATGAACCGGCAGACGGTCTCGACGATGTCGCCGCCGAGCCGGGCGGTGCGGTGCGCCGTCACCGTCCCGTCGCTGTCGGCGATCTCGCAGCTCATCCGGCCCGGCTCCAGGGACACCGCGGCGACGAGTTCGGCCCGAGGGTTGAATTGGAGCATGGCCCGCGGCCGGCCGGATCGGGAGGCGCCGGGGCCGCGCTCGATCAGGTAGCCCTCGGCGATCAGGTTCCGCACGAGCGGGGTGAGCGTCGCCGGACTCAGCCCGGTCAACTCGGTCAGCTCGACGCGCGAGAGCAGCCGGACCTGGCGGGCGGCGGAGATCACCGACAGCCGCTTGATCTGCATCGACCGCTCCCGGCTCACCGGGCTCGTCGGTGGGGTCACCACGTCACTCACGGCTTTCTTCCTACGGCGAACGAAGTAGGCGCGTCAAGTAACGAAAGAATCTCGGCCCGCCGGAGATGCCTCTCGGTGGGGGCAAAAGTGCAGCTAACCGGGCAAAGCGGACGAAGATTTTCCCGAGCTATCTCGGTAATGGCCGCGGAGCTATCCCGGGTTGCTTCCTTCCTTGAAGAAACAAACTGACGGAAGGTATTGACGGCCACCGTGAAGCATCTTTAGCGTCACTCGGCGAAGGCCTTCCAGCAGTACGGCGAGCCGTACTGCTGAGCAACTCCGCGTACCGGCGCCAATCCCGCGCCGGCAGGCCACTATGGACGGTCGTCGGTCATCCGACGCCCAACCCCGAGCATGGTCGCACCTCGCGTATGTCCGCGGTTTTCGCCGCATACGCCCTTGATCTGGTGTTTCGGAGGATCTGTATGCACCTGAAACGAGTCATGCTGCCCACGGTGGCAGCACTGACGCTCCTGCTGTTACCGGCCGTAGCGAGCGCTGAGCCCGCCCACCCGGCCTCCGCCCAATCCGGCTCGGCGACCAAGGCGCCGACCTCGACGTCCTGTTCGTCAGCGCCCATCCCGACGACGAGTCCGGCAGCCTCGCCACGCTGGGCCAGTGGAAGGAGAAGTACGGCGTCAAGGCTGGCGTCATCACCATTACCCGGGGCGAGGGCGGCGGCAACGCGGTCGGCCTGGAGCAGGGACCACCGCTCGGCATCATCCGCGAGCGCGAGGAGCGCACCGCCATCGGAATGGCCGGCGTCCACAACCTCTACAACCTCGACCGGGTCGACTTCTGGTACACCGCGTCCGCCCCATTGACGGAGCAGATCTGGGGACACGACGAGACCCTGGCCCAGATCGTGCGGGTCATTCGGCAGACCAAGCCCGAAATCATCATGACGATGAACCCGTCGCCGACCCCAGGCAACCACGGCAACCACCAGCAGGCGGCGCGCTTCGCGGCCGAGGCGTTCCACGCGGCGGGTGACCCGAAGGCGTTCCCCGACCAGATCACCAAGGAGGGGCTGGCGGCGTTCCGGCCGGCGAAGTTCGTGCGTACCGGCGGCAGCGGCACCTCCACGACCGGACCCGACTGTGCCAGCAGCTTCCGGCCCACTGTCCCGACCGACCAGGTCTTCGGTATCTGGCAGGGCACGCCCAGCGCGTCCGGGAAGACCTGGGCGCAGATCCAAGCGGAGGCCGGACGGGAATACAAGACCCAGGGCTGGGCCGGCAGCCCCGACGCCCCGACCGACCCGATGAAGATCAGGTGCGATTTCTACACACTGGTCGACAGCCGGGTCCCGTACGACCCGACCGACACCTCGCCCGAGGCGATCCTGCGCGGGTCCGTGCTCCCGGCGGTGCCGGGCGGCCTGCCCAAGGGCACCGAGCTTTACCTCACCACCGACCGGTTTGACGCGGCCCCCGGCGAGACCTACCAGGTCACCGCGCACGTCCGCGCCGCCGCGGGACAGAAGCTCAAGGCACCGCGGATCGAGCTGCGGGCGCCCGAGGGCTGGCGGGTGACCGGCGACGGCTCGCTCCGCACCACCGCCGGCAGCAGCGAGAAGCAGGCGAAGTTCACCGTGACCGTGCCGGCGGACGCGGCCGCCAACCAGCAGCGCCTGCTCACCGCGAACCTCAGCACGAAGGGGCAGGGCCACGGAAACGCCGACAAGGCCGTGCGGGTCGTCGCCAACGTACGCGGCACCCTGGAGGCACTCCCCGAGGTCGGCAGCTTCCGGCAATGGGCTGCCGAATCGGGCTATCCGCAGCTCGACACGCTCATCAAACCGGTGCTCAGCATCGGGTCCGGGCACAGCCGCGACGTCCGGGTCGACCTGCACAACTACAGCGACACCGCGCAGAGCGGCCAAGTCACCCTCGGGCTGCCAGCCGGCTTCACCGCCGACGCCCCGACGAAGGGCTACTCCGGCCTCGCCGCCAGCGGGACCGCGGCGGTCACCTTCCGGGTCACCAACACCGACGCCACGCTGCCCACCGCCAACTCCGGCGGCGAGAACGGCGACTACCCCCTGACCATCACGACCACTAGCGCTGCGGGCAGCGCGGCCGAGACCGGAGCACTGGAGATCGTGCCGACCACGGTGGTGCCGACGGCCGGCGCCGGTAACGCGGTCGATGGCGCAGAAGGCCCGGACGAATATCCGGGACCAACCCTCGACTTCTCCCGCATCTGGGAAGGCGACCCGGCCACGCCGCAGGACGCGTCGGCCACCGGGAAGATCGCGTTCACCCAGGACGCGCTCAAGGTGATCGTGCACGTGACCGATGACGTGCTCGGCAAGAAGGTCGTGCCGCAGGACTGCAAGCGGCAGCGGCGCACCGACAGCGTCGAGATCATCGTCGACCCGAAGGGCAAGTCGGCCAACACCTCCACCGTGTTCAAGGCCGGCATCTTCCCGGTCACCGACGATCCGACCCACGGCGATCCGCCGTGCTTCCAGCGTGACGCCGACAACCACCAGGGACCGGGTGCAGAGACCGCGCCGGGCATGACCGTGGTCAGCAAGGTCAGCTCGCCGTACACCGGCTACACCATAGAGACCAGCATCCCGTTCGCGGTGCTGCCGGACGCGGTGGACCCGGCCCGGATGGGCTTCAACGTCCTGGTATACGACTCGGACACACAGGACCTGACGTCGCAGTCCCGGATCGGTTGGTCGACCTTCCCGGGTGTCCGGGCCGACCCCTACCGGTACGGGCTCGCCACACTGCCCGGCTACACACCGCCGCAACGGGCCGCCACAGAGCCGGTCTACCCGGACACCGCCGCACGCAGCGTGCACAGCCCGCAGACCATCGCCCAGTCCGCGGTCGACGGGGTGGCGCCGGCCGCGGTCCCCCGACTGCCGGAGCGGGCGCTGACCGTCGGCTCGAAGGGCCAGGTCGCGGGCGGGGTGCTCGTCCGAGTGCGCGCGGACCGGACCGGGATGGCCTATCTGTACTCGTGGGACGGCAACGTCGCGCTGGGTACGCAGACTGTGCAGTTGCGGGCCGGGGAAGCCCAGACTGTGCTGGTTCCTGTCTCCGGTGGCAGCGCGACCTCCGTCCTGGCGGCCTTCGAGGCCGGCGGGTCAGCGGTGGCCCGTCAGGTCCCCATCCAATAGCCGATCGACCGCGGGCCGGACGGGTGCGAGAGCGTCCGTTCGGCCGCGGTGACCGCGGTTACGAGGATGATGCTTGCGGTGCGCTCGTTGGCCGCGCCCACAATTGCCGGTCCACCGGGCGCTGTTGGTTGCCGGATCGGTGGACCCGTTAAGCCCGATGTCGGGGCTCAAGGTCAGACCGCTTGGGCGAGTTCGGCGCCGCGTGCGGGGCGTCCTTGCTCGGGTCGACGCGGTCGCGCAGAGTGGAACCCGGTGAGGATCTCGGCGTCGATGTCGCCCGGGTTGCCGTGGTAGCCGGCGCACCGCTGTCAGCCAGCAGTGCGGGCATCGCCATGCCGGCTGTGCCGATCACCCAGGCCGGCCCGCCGCGTCGGGAGCGGCGGATCAACTCCCGCCACACCTCGTGTCCAGCGTCCAGTGCTACTGCACGTCGCCGCTGAGGCGGTGATCAACGACCATCCCCTCCTGCCGTTGCGCGACCGGCGCGAGGTCAGCGAACTGACGGTCAATAGCTGAACCTCGTCAGCGTCAGCGGCCGGCCTGACGTGATCGTTAAGTAGCCGTCCAACTGGTTCACCCGGCGGGCCGCACTGGGGC
>JAEVHO010000048.1 GCA_016802835.1 Micromonospora sp. ATA32
CCTGATCCTCCTGCTCGATCCGACGTTGCGGGTCCGCTGGCAGTCGCCGGCCGCCACCCGGCTGTTCGGCCTGACCGACGCCGACGTGCTCGCCCGCCCGTTGGTCGACCTGCTGCATCCGGAGGACGCACCCCCGGGCCGCTGCGCTGCTCGACGAGGTGCGAGCCGGCCGGCGGCCCTCCCTGCTGGTGGCCCCGGCTGCGCGACGGGCACGGCACCTGGCGGGAGACCGAGTCGACGATCAGCGACCAGCGCGGGGTGCCCGAGGTCGACGCCCTGGTGCTGCACGTGCGGGACGTCGGCGAGCGCCGCCGGTTGGAGCGGACGGTGCACCAGCTCGCCGCCACGGACCTGCTCACCGGGCTGGCCAACCGCCGGGAACTGCTGCGGGCGCTGGGCGCGCGGCGGGACCCGCCGGACTCGTCGGGGGCGCTGCTCCTGGTCGACCTGCACGGTCTCGGCGCGGTCAACGACGGCGGCGGTCAGGCGGCGGGGGAGGCCGTGCTGGTCGAGGTGGCCCGTCGGATGCGGGCGCTCGCCGGCCCGCAGGACCTCCTCGCCCGGCTGACCGGGGACGAGTTCGCGGTGGCCACCGACGCCGGGCCGGTGCTGGCGTACGCGCTGGGGACCCAGCTGCTGGCCCGGCTGACCGAGCCGTACCAGCTGGACGGTTCGGTGGTCAGCCTGCGGGTGAGCATCGGGCTGGCGGAGACCGACGGGTCCGGTCCCGACGACGTGCTCCGGCAGGCCGACCTCGCCCGCCGGCGAGCCGTCCAGCTCGGCCGGGACCGGATCGAGTGGTACGACGCCTACCTGGAGGAGCAGCTGGTCCGGCGGCTCGACCTGGAGCGCGAGCTGCCCGGTGCGGTCGCCCGGGGTGAGCTGGACCTGGTCTACCAGCCCGTGCTGGGGCTGACCGACCGGTCACCGGCCGGCACCGAGGCGCTGCTGCGCTGGCGCAGCCCCGTGCTGGGCACCGTCCTGCCGGCCGAGCTGCTGCCGGTGGCGGAGGATCTCGGCCTCGTCGGCGAGCTGGGCCAGTGGGTGCTGGATCGGGCCTGCCGTCAGCTGGTCGGCTGGTCGGCCGGGAGCCGGCAGCTCTGGATGGCGGTCAACGTGACGCCCCGGGAGCTGATCGCGCCGGATTTCGTCCAACGGGTCGCGGCCGTGCTCGCCGAGCACGACGTACCGGCGGACCGGCTGGTGGTCGAGGTGGCCGAGCCGCGGATCGGCCCCGATCTGCCCACCGTGGTGGCGCGGCTGGCCGGGCTGCGGTCGCTCGGCGTCCGTACCGCGCTGGACGACTTCCGTGCCGAGCACGCGTCGCTGGCCCGGCTGCGTCGGCTGCCGATCGACCTGCTCAAGGTCGGTCCGCACCTGGTCGGCGCGGACAACAACTTGGACCGTCCGCTGATCGACGTGGTGGTCAGCCTCGGCGACCGGCTCGGTCTGGAGATCGTGGTGGTGGAGCTGGAGTCGGCCGCCCAGGTGGACCGGGCCTGGCGGGCCGGCTGCCGGTACGGGCAGGGGTTCGCGCTCGCCCGGCCGGCGACCGCCGAGCGGGTCGAGGCCTATTTCGAGCAGTTCCCGACGACGTCCCGCTGAACCGGCGCCGTGCGGAACCACCCACCGCACCCGCGCGTCGGCAGGCCCAGGCCGTCCGCCCTCGCCGTGGTCAGAGAGCGCGTCCTCGGGTTGCTGCCCGGCCGGACCGACTGGGCGGCGGTCCGCCGGTCGCCTCGCCGGGACCTGCTCGCCGGGCTCACCGTGGCGGCGCTGCCGCTGGCCCTGGCCTTCGGCGTCACCTCCGGGCTGGGTGCCCAGGCGGGGCTGGTCACCGGTCGGTATCGCGGTGGCGGTCGTCCTCGCGCTGCGGGCGGTGGCCCGCAGCGCCCGGCTGGAGCAGGTACCCCTCGACCCCGGCGAGCACAGCGCCGAGGAGCACGCGCTGCTGGCCGAGCAGATCGTGGCCTACCGGCTGGACGGACCGCTCTTCTTCGCCGCCGCGCACACCTTCCTGCTGGAACTGTCCGGCGTCGCCGACGTCCAGGTGGTCATCCTGCGGATGTCCCGGGTGTCGACCATGGACGCCACCGGCGCGCAGGTCCTCGGTGACGCCATCGCCCGGCTGCGGGGCCGGGGCATCACCGTCCTGCTCTCCGGCATCACCCCCGGCCACGACCAGGTCCTCAGCATCCTCGGGGTCGCCGACGAACTGCGCCGCGATGGCCTGGTCTTCCCGGACACCCCCGCCGCGATCCGGTACGCCCGGACGATCGCCCTGGACACTCCGCAGCTGGCCGCCCGCTAGGCCGGCAGGGCGCCGAGGCCGGCGAGCAGTTCGAGTCGCTCGCCGTCCGTCAGCACCGCGTAGGCGGGCGCGTCGCGGCGGTTGGTCTCGTCCTCGATCGCCTGCCGCTGCGGCCCGTCGGGCAGCGCCCGGAGCTGATCGACGGTCAGCCCGGCGGCCCGCCAGGCGGCCCGGTGCGCGTCGGCCCGGTGGTGGCGCAGCGCGCCGAGCCGGGTGACCAGCCTCAGGGCGGGCGAGGCGTCGGCCGGCTCTTACACCGGGTTCGTGGCCCGGAACGCCCGCCCGCCGGTGGCGAGCCCGTGCTCGAGAACCCGACCGACCAGGTCGGCGAGCCGGGGCACCGCGGCCAGGCCGGGCAGGAAGCTCGGCCCGCAATCCCAGAGCGCCTCGGCGGCCTCGGCGGTGGCCCGCTGCGCGTACAGCGCCAGCTCCCGGCCCAGCCCGGTCAGCCGCCACGCGCCGTCGTCGTCGACCTCGACCACGCCGTGGGCCAGCTCAACGGTCATGTCCCCGTCGCCGTAGACCAGGGCGTCGGCCAGCGCGTCGGCCGGCATCGGCCGGGCCAGCACCCCGGGGAAGAAGCTGTTCTCGAAGCCGAGGCTGACCCCCCGCTCAGCGTAGAACGCCTCCATCCGAGCCCGCGCTGCCCAACGCGCGCCCACGTACACCCGGTCGATGACCGGCCGGATCAATCCCGCGTAGCTCGTCTTCACGGTGCCGGACGATACCGGTGCCGGCGGTTCGAGGACGTCCCCTGCGCGCCCCCCAGGTTTGGGCCGCCGGCCGGCCGGTGGTACGTCCTCGGCATCCGGGCGGCAACCAGTGACGCCCGCCCGTTACTCCGGGACCCGGCGATAGGCGCCGTCGCTGGCCGAGGTGGCCATCGAGGCGTACGCGCGCAGCGCCGCCGACACCGGCCGCTGCCGGTCGACCGGGGTGTACGGCTTGTCGCGCTTCTCCTCGGCGACCCGCCGGGCGTGCAGCACGTCCTCGGCCACGTTGAGCTGGATCGAGCGGGCCGGGATGTCGATAACGATCTCGTCGCCCTCCTCGACCAGCGCGATCAGCCCGCCCGAGGCCGCCTCGGGGGAGGCGTGCCCGATGGAGAGCCCGGAAGTGCCGCCGGAGAACCTGCCGTCGGTGAGCAGCGCGCAGGACCTGCCCAGCCCGCGCCCCTTGAGGAACGAGGTGGGGTAGAGCATCTCCTGCATCCCCGGGCCGCCCTTCGGGCCCTCGTACCGGATCACCACCACGTCCCCGGCGACGATCTGCTTGGCCAGGATCGCCGACACCGCGTCGTCCTGCGACTCGTACACCTTCGCCGGGCCGCGGAAGGTGAGGCACTCCTCGGGCACGCCCGCCGTCTTCACCACGCAGCCTTCCGGGGCCAGGTTGCCGTGCAGGATGGCCAGCCCGCCGTCGGCCGAGTATGCGTGCTCCCGGTCCCGGATGCAGCCCCCGGCCGCATCGGTGTCCAGCGACGACCAGCGGTTGGTGGTGGAGAACGGCTCGGTGGTGCGGACCCCGCCCGGCGCGGCGTGGAACAGTTCGACCGCCGCCGGCCTCGGTGAGCCGCCCCGGACGTCCCAGTCGGTGAGCCACTGGGCCAGCGAGGGCGAGTGCACGGCGTGCACGTCCCGGCGCAGCAGCCCGGCCCGGTCCAGCTCGCCCATGATCGCCGGGATGCCGCCGGCGCGGTGCACGTCCTCCATGTGGTAGTTCGGCGAGTTCGGCGCCACCTTCGCCAGGCAGGGCACCCGCCGGGAGATCGCGTCGATCTCGGCGACGCCGAAGTCCAGCTCGG
This sequence comes from Micromonospora sp. ATA32, assembly GCA_016802835.1. Lineage (GTDB taxonomy): Bacteria > Actinomycetota > Actinomycetes > Mycobacteriales > Micromonosporaceae > Micromonospora. The sequence goes on from JAEVHO010000048.1 coordinate 4,116, forward strand.
CCTCGCGGGCGGCGGCCAGCAGGTGCAGCACCGTGTTGGTCGAGCCGCCCATCGCCACGTCCAGGGCGACCGCGTTCTCGAAGGCGGCCCGGGAGGCGACCGTCCGGGGCAGCACCGAGGCGTCGTCGCCGTCGTACCAGCGCTTGGCGATCTCCACGACGGTCCGGCCGGCCTCGACGAAGAGGGACCGGCGGGCGGCGTGGGTGGCCAGCGTCGAACCGTTGCCCGGCAGCGCCAGGCCGATCGCCTCGGTGAGGCAGTTCATCGAGTTGGCGGTGAACATGCCGGAGCAGGAGCCGCAGGTCGGGCAGGCGGACCGCTCGATCTCGCCGAGCTGGTCGTCGGTGACCGCGTCGTTGGAGGCGGCGACCATCGCGTCGATCAGGTCGATCTTGGAGTGCACGACGCCCTCGATCGCCATCGTCTTGCCGGCCTCCATCGGGCCGCCGGAGACGAAGACGGTGGGGATGTTCAGCCGCAGCGCGGCCAGCAGCATCCCCGGGGTGATCTTGTCGCAGTTCGAGATGCAGACCAGGGCGTCGGCGCAGTGCGCGTTGACCATGTATTCCACCGCGTCGGCGATCAGCTCCCGGCTGGGCAGCGAGTAGAGCATCCCGCCGTGTCCCATCGCGATGCCGTCGTCGACCGCGATGGTGTTGAACTCCCGACCCACCCCGCCGGCCTCGGCCACCGCGTCGGCGACCAGGCCGCCCATGTCCTTGAGGTGCACGTGACCGGGTACGAACTGGGTGAAACTGTTGGCGATGGCGACGATCGGCTTACCGAAGTCGTCGTCGGTCATCCCGGTGGCCCGCCAGAGGGCCCGGGCGCCGGCCATCGTCCGACCGTGCGTGGAGGTCTTCGACCGCAGCTCAGGCATGCGTACCAGTCTGACACCGTCCTCGCGGTCCCCCCGAATCACGTACGCCGTGTCCCAACAGATGCACACCCGGTCCCCCACGGGGTGCGCTCATCCGGCACAGTTGAGGACGTGCACTTCACCCCGGGCATGGTCGCGGCCGCGGTGCTGAGCGCGCTCGTCGCCGCGTCCGCCACCGCGCTGCTGACCGCGTCGGCCCGGGTGCGGATCGGCCCGCGCCGGCAGGCCCACCTGCTGTTCGCGGGGGCCGGGGCTGCCGCGCTGCTCAGCCTGCTGGTCGGGGTGATCGCCGCCGCCGTCGCCGCCGACCACTGGGCGCACCAGCAGGGCCAGCGCACCGGCTGGGCAACCCTGGTCTCGGTGGGCACCGCGCTCAGCGGCGTGCTCTTCGGCGCCGGCTGGTCCGGCTGCCCGGCGTCGCCGCCACGGTGTCGGCCAGCGTACGGCTGATCCTCGACGGGCTGATCATGGGCGCCGCGCTCTGGTTCGTCGGTTGGGCGCTCTTCTCCGAGCCGACCCGGCTGCTCGGCGCGGCGACCCCGGTGGCGTGCCCGCCGATCCTGCTCGCCACGGTGAGCGCCGCGCTCACCGCCGGGCTCACCCTGATCGTGGTGATGCGGGCCGCGCTCCGCGCCTGCGGCTCGCCCTGCTCGGCGCCGGCATCACCGCCGCCACCTGCGGCGGGCTCGTCGTGGCCGGGGGCCTCTGCCAGGCCGGGCCGGGGATGGTGCTCACCGGCGCGGCGCTGCTCGCCGCCGGGCTGCTGGCCGGCGCGTCGGCGGTGCACCGGGTCGACCCGCCGGGGCAGGGGGACGTCGACCTGATCCGCCGTGACGGCGAGTACGCGGTCATCCCGATGCTCGCCATGGCCGCCTCGGCGATGTACCACCTCATCCATGGCGGCCGGTTCGACGCGCTCGGCATCATCGCCGGCAGCGTGGAGGGTTTCGCGCTCGTCGCCCGGCAGTACCTCACCCTCAACGACGTGCGGGGGTACGCCGGCCGGCTGGCCGAGCGCGAGGCGCACTTCCGGGAGCTGGCGCACACCGACCCGCTGACCGGCCTGGCCAACCGGCGTGGGCTGCTGCGGGCGCTGCACCGCTGCGCCGAGGCCGGCACGCCCTGCGTCCTGCTCGGCCTCGACCTGGACGGCTTCAAGAACGTCAACGACATGCGGGGCCATGACGTGGGTGACGCGGTGCTGGCCGAGGTGGGCCGGCGGCTGCGCGGCAACCTGCGCCCCGGCGACATCGCGGCCCGGCTCGGCGGTGACGAGTTCGCGGTGGTGATGCATGGCCGGCCGGCCGACGCGGACCCGGTCGCGGAGCGGCTGCTCGGGCTGCTCGGTCGCCCCTTCGACCAGCCGGACGGGCCGGTCTTCCTCTCGGTCAGCATCGGGATCGCGGGCCAGGCCGGGGAGCCCGACGTGGAGCTGCTGCTGCGCAACGCCGACCTCGCGTTGCGCTACGCCAAGCAGCGGGGCAAGAACCGGATCGAGCGCTACGACGCCGCGTACGACCAGCTGCTGCGCCGGCGGACCACGCTGGAGCACGAGCTGCGGGGCGCGATCGAGCGCGACGAGCTGCGGCTGGCCTTCCAGCCGGTGGCGTCGCTGCCGTCGGTGCGCCCGGTCGGCGCGGAGGCACTGCTGCGCTGGCACCACCCCGAGCTGGGCAACGTCCGCCCGGACGAGTTCATCCCGCTCGCCGAGGAGTGCGGGATGATCGCCAAGCTCGGCGCCTGGGTGCTGCACCAGGCCTGCTACCAGCTCTCCCGCTGGCTGGCCGACGGGCACGACGTCTGGGTGTCGGTGAACGTCTCGCCGCGCGAGCTGCACGCCCCGGAGTACGTGGTGCAGGTCGCCGACGCACTGCGCGCCCACCATGTACCGCCGCAGCGGCTGGTGCTGGAGGTCACCGAGCACGCCGTCGCCACCGACCTGGACGAGCTGATCCGGCGGCTGGCCGCGCTGCGGCTGACCGGGGTCCGGATCGCGCTGGACGATTTCGGCGCCGGTTACTCCTCGCTCGGCCAGCTGCGCCGGTTGCCGATCGACATTCTCAAGATCGACCACAGCCTGGTCGCCGAGCACGAGCCGGTCCGCCCGGTGGGCCGGGACGGTCCGGCCTTCGCACCCATGGTCGACATCGTGATGCGGCTGGGTCACCAGCTGGGGCTGGAGGTGATCGCCGAGGGGGTGACCACCCCGACCGAGCTGGCCGCCGTGGTCGCCGCCGGCTGCCGCTTCGGCCAGGGCGCGCTCTTCGGCTGGGGCGTACCGGCCGAGCACCTGGAGGCGATGCTCGACGCGGCCACCTCGCCGGGGGCCCGGCCGGCACCGCTGCCGCCGCCCGGCGCCACGGCGCCGCTGCAGCCGTCCGCCACCATTCCGACGCAGCAACCGTCGATGCCTGCGCCGCGTTCCCGTGGGAGCGCGTCTCCGCAGGCCGCGCCAGCTGCCGAGGGTGCGCCGAGGTACGACACGCCACGGTCCGTTAACCAGAATGTGGGATCAGTTGACTCATCGCGTGAGATGCGTCAGGCTTAGCCGCATGTCGTCGAACCGGTCGCTGCGAGTACTTACCTGAGCGCACTCTCCCTCACCGAGAGTGCGCTGGCCCCGTGCATCTGCACGAGGGCCGTTTTTATTGCCGTCGGAACCCGACCGGGCGGGACCCGCCCGCGTTGCACATGTTGAAAGAGCTTCACCCACTCCAGCCGAAGGTCTGAACCGCCATGACGAGACCCACGCCAGAAACCCTCGCCCACTCCGCCCGGCGGGCCCGCACGCTCAGCGAGCCCGCGAGCGACGCCGACCACGCTTCGGCCCCCCGCACCGCGGCCGTCCCGGCCGCGCCGGCGGTACGGCAGACCGCGCCTGCCCAGGTCTCCGGCGCCGGTTCGCTGGTGCGGTCCCTCGAGGCGCTCGACGTCGACGTCGTCTTCGGCATCCCCGGCGGCGCGATCCTGCCGGCGTACGACCCGCTCTACGACTCCAGCGTCCGGCACATCCTGGTCCGCCACGAGCAGGGCGCCGGCCACGCCGCCACCGGGTACGCGCAGGCGACCGGGAAGGTCGGCGTGTGCATGGCCACATCCGGCCCGGGCGCGACGAACCTGGTCACCCCGATCGCCGACGCGTACATGGACTCGGTGCCGATGGTCGCGATCACCGGCCAGGTGGCCCGGCCGTCGATCGGCACGGACGCCTTCCAGGAGGCGGACATCCAGGGCATCACGCTGCCGATCACGAAGCACAACTTCCTGGTGCAGACGCCCGAGGAGATCCCGCAGGTGCTGGCCGAGGCGTTCCACCTGGCCGCCACCGGCCGCCCCGGCCCGGTGCTGGTCGACATCCCCAAGGACGTCCTCCAGGCGCCGACCACCTTCAGTTGGCCGCCCACCCTCGACCTGCCCGGTTACCGGCCGACCCTGCACCCGCACGGCAAGCAGATCCGGGAGGCGCCCGGCTGATGACCTCGGCCCGCCGGCCGGTGCTCTACGTCGGCGGCGGCGTGCTCAAGGCCGGCGCCACCGAGGGGCTGCGCAAGCTCGCCGAGCTGACCGGGGTCCCGGTGGTCACCACCCTGATGGCGCTCGGCGCCTTCCCCGACTCGCACCCGCAGCACCTGGGCATGCCGGGCATGCACGGCACCGTCGCCGCGGTGTACGGCCTGCAGAAGGCCGACCTGATCGTGGCGCTCGGGGCCCGCTTCGACGACCGGGTCACCGGCCAGCTGGACTCGTTCGCGCCGGACGCCGCCGTGGTGCACGCCGACATCGACCCGGCCGAGATCGGCAAGAACCGGCACGCCGACGTGCCGATCGTCGGCGACGCGCGGTACGTGATCGACGAGCTCATCGCCGCGGTCACCGCAGAGCGGGCCGCCGGCCAGCCCGCCGACCACACCGACTGGTGGGCGCAGCTCGACGACCTGCGCGAGCGTTACCCGCTGGGGTACGAGGAGTCGGCCGACGGCACCCTCTCCCCGCAGTACGTGATCAAGCGGCTGGGCGAGATCGCCGGCCCGGACGCGATCTACGTCGCGGGCGTCGGGCAGCACCAGATGTGGGCCTCCCAGTTCATCTCGTACGAGAAGCCGCACACCTGGCTCAACTCCGGCGGTCTCGGCACGATGGGTTACGCGGTGCCGGCGGCGATGGGCGCCAAGGTCGGCAAGCCGGACACGGTCGTCTGGGCGGTGGACGGCGACGGCTGCTTCCAGATGACCAACCAGGAGCTGGCCACCTGCGCGCTGGAGGGCATCCCGGTCAAGATCGCCGTGATCAACAACGGCAACCTCGGCATGGTCCGGCAGTGGCAGACGCTCTTCTACAACGAGCGCTACTCCAACACCGAGCTGGGCACCCACAAGCACCGCATCCCGGATTTCGTCAAGCTCGCCGAGGCGCCAGCATGGGACAGGCGCTGGGCATCCCCACGTACGGCGTCTGCTCGTTGGACGCGATCGGCCACCCGGCGGCGGCCGGCGAGCCGGTCCTCGCCGCCAGCGACGCCCGCCGGCCGGGAGGTCTACTGGGCCGTCTACGACGCGCCGGCCAGCGGATCGTCGGGCCCAACGTGGACGTCCCGGCGGTCGCCGGGCAGCGGGCCCGCGACCTGGCCGCCACCCGTCGCGGTCGGTGACGCGCCCACCGGTACGCCGACGTCCTCGGCCTGCCGCTGCGCGCCGAGCCCCGCTACCCGGACGCGACCGCGCTGGCCGGGCTGGCCGCCGAGCGGATCCGGGCCGGCGCGCCCGGTGAGCCGTTGACCCCGCTCTACCTGCGTCGTCCGGACGCCGTGGCGGCGACCGCCCGCAAGTCGGTCCTGCCGTGAGCGGGCCGTTACGACTCGACCGGTTCCGCTGGTGGCACATCGACGAGGTGCTGCCGATCGAGGCGGATCTGTTCGGCGTCGAGCAGTGGTCGGCGGCGATGTTCTGGAACGAGCTGGCCAACGGGCACTTCTACCTGGTCGCCACCGACGACGGCTCGCTGCTCGGTTACGCCGGGCTCACCGTGGCGCCGCCCGACGAGGCATGGGTGCAGAACATCGCGGTCCGCCGGGACGCCCAACGCCGCGGCGTGGGTCGGGCGCTGCTGGAGGCGCTGCTCGCCGAGGCAGAGCGGCGCGGGGCGCGCAGCACCCTGCTCGAGGTGGCGGCGGACAACGCCCCGGCCCAGAAGCTCTACGCGGCATACGGCTTCGAGCCGATCGGGGTGCGTCGCGGCTACTACCAACCCAGCAACACAGACGCGCTGGTGATGCAGCGCGTGGCGGAGCCGGCGGAGGACGGAACAGGCGACCATGGCTGACGAACCGCTGATCCTCGGGATCGAGACCTCCTGCGACGAGACCGGCGTGGGGATCGTGCGCGGGCACACCCTGCTGGCCGACGCGCTGGCCTCCAGCGTCGAGGAGCACGCCCGCTTCGGCGGCGTGGTGCCCGAGGTGGCCAGCCGCGCCCACCTCGAGGCGATCGTGCCCACCATGGACCGGGCGCTGGCCGAGGCCGGCGTGACCCTCGCCGACATCGACGCGATCGCGGTCACCTCCGGCCCGGGGCTGGCCGGCGCGCTGCTGGTCGGTGTCGCCGCGGCCAAGGGCTACGCGCTCGCCGCCGAGAAGCCGGTGTACGGGGTCAACCACCTCGCCGCGCACGTCGCGGTGGACACCCTTGAACACGGTCCGCTGCCCGAGCCGGCGATCGCCCTGCTGGTCTCCGGCGGGCATTCCTCACTGCTGCTCGTCGACGACCTGGCCCGCGGCGTCACCCCGCTCGGCGCGACCATCGACGACGCCGCCGGGGAGGCGTTCGACAAGGTGGGCCGCCTGCTCGGACTGCCCTTCCCGGGCGGGCCGCCGATCGACCGGGAGGCCCGGGCCGGCGACCCGGCCGCGATCGCCTTTCCGCGTGGCCTGACCGCCGCCAAGGACCTCGCCGCCCACCGGTACGACTTCTCCTTCTCGGGGCTGAAGACCGCGGTGGCCCGCTGGGTCGAGGCCCGGCAGCGCTTGGGAGAGCCGGTGCCGGTGGCCGACGTCGCGGCCTCCTTCCAGGAGGCGGTCTGTGATGTGCTCATCACGAAGGCGCTGGCCGCCTGCCGGGACAACGGCGTCGGGACGCTGGTGATCGGCGGGGGAGTCGCGGCCAACTCCCGGCTGCGCGCGATGGCCGAGCAGCGGGCGGAGCAGCACGGTATCCGGGTCCGGGTGCCCCGACCGAAGCTCTGCACGGACAACGGGGCGATGGTCGCCGCGCTCGGCTCGCACCTGGTCGCCGCGGGCGTGGCACCGAGCCGGCTCGACCTGCCGGCCGACTCGGCCATGCCGCTCACCACCGTGAGCGTGTGACGTGCCACCGAGAGGGATCGACGACGTGATCGTACGGATGTGGGAGGCGCGGGCGGAGCCGTACGGCTTCGCCGACCTGATCACGTGGGTCTGCGACACCGCCCTCCCCGAGTTGGAGCACGACCCGCTGCACCTGTCCAGCGAGGTCTTCTCCTCCACCGACCACCGGGTGGTGGTGATCTCCAAGTGGCGGAGCAGCCCGCGCCCGCTGCCCGACCCGCCGACCCGGCTGGTCGCCCGCCCGCCGCACTCCTGGGACTTCGCCCAGGTCGACCGCTGACCGGGACCGCCGCCATCGTCCGTCCGGACGCCAACTGCTTGACCAGCGGAATCGGTTCGCGCAACCGGTTTTCGTCCGCCTAACGTCGAGGGACCATGCGCTCCTTACCGGCCGGCGATCCCGGCGTACCCGAGGCTAGGTCGGCCACCCGCTACCTGGTGTGGCTGGCCGGCCGCAACCGGCTGCCGTTCGCCGCCGGCATCCTGCTCGGCGTCGTCTGGATGGTCGCCCAGGCGCTGATGCCGGCCGCCGTCGGCCGGGCGATCGACGCCGGCCTCACCCACCGCGACCAGGGCGCCCTGGTCACCTGGGGGCTCGTCCTGCTCGGGCTGGGTGTGCTCCAGGCGGTCGCCGGCATCCTGCGACACCGTTGCGCCGTCTACAACTTCCTGGCCGCCGCGTACCGCACCGTGCAGGTCACCGTCGACGCGGCGAACCGGCTCGGCGCGACGCTGCCTCGCCGGGTCGCCGCCGGCGAGGTGGTCAGCATCGGTACGGCGGACATCGGCCACGTCGGCGGCGCGATCGACATCACCGCCCGGGGGACCGGGGCGGTGGTCGGCATCATCACCGTCGCGGTGATCCTGTTGAGCGCTCGCTGCCGCTCGGGCTGGTGGTGGTGCTCGGCGTGCCGGTGCTGATGGCGGTGGTCGGGCTGCTCATCCGGCCGCTGCACCGGCAGCAGCAGGCATACCGGGACCAGGAGGGGAAGCTCACCACCCGGGCCGGTGACATCGTCGCCGGGCTGCGCGTGCTGCGCGGGGTGGGCGGCGAGCCGGTCCTGTCGGCGCGCTACCGGGCGCAGTCCCAGGCGCTGCGGGCCGACGGCGTACGGGTGGCCCGGGTGGAGTCGCTGCTGGAGGCGGCGCAGGTGCTGCTACCCGGCGCCTTCCTGGTGCTGGTCACCTGGCTCGGCGCCCGGTTCGCCTGCGGGGCGAGATCAGCGCCGGCCAGCTGGTCGCGTTCTACGGCTACACGGCCTTCCTGGTGACTCCGCTGCGGACCCTCACCGAGGCGGCCGACAAGCTGACCCGGGGGCACGTCGCCGCCCGTCGGGTGATCCGGCTGCTCCGGCTCACCCCCGAACTGGTGGACCCGCCCCGTCCGGCGGAGGTGCCCGAGGGCCCGGGGGAGCTGGCCGACCTCACCTCCGGTCTGGTGCTGCGACCGGGCCGGTTCACCGCGCTCGCCGCCACCGCTCCCGAGGACGCCGCCGCGATCGCCGAGCGGCTCGGCCGGTACGTGGACGGGGAGGTCACGCTGCACGGCGTACCGCTGCGGGACCTGTTGCTGGCGACCGTGCGGGAGCGGATCCTGCTGGCCGACAACGACGCGCACCTGTTCACCGGCCTGCTCCGCGCGGAGCTGGACCCGCACGGCACGGCCGACGGCGCGACCATCGAGGCGGCGCTGGTCGCCGCGAGCGCGGCGGACATCGTCGACGCCCTGCCCGAGGGGCTGGACAGCCTGGTGGCCGAGCGCGGCCGCGAGTTCTCCGGCGGCCAGCAGCAGCGGCTGCGGCTGGCCCGGGCGTTGGTCGCCGACCCGGAGACCCTGCTGCTGGTCGAGCCGACCAGCGCGGTGGACGCGCACACCGAGGCGCGGATCGCCGAGCGGCTCGGCGCGGCCCGGCGGGGCCGGACCACCCTGGTCTGCACCACCAGCCCGCTGGTGCTCAGCCGGGCGGACCAGGTGATCTTCGTGGAGGACGGCAAGGTGGTGGCCGAGGGGCCGCACGAGGAACTGCTGGATGCCGAGCCGCGGTACGTGGCGACGGTCAGCCGGGGGGAGAGCTGATGGGCACCGCACTGCCGGTCGCGGACGCGGAGGACGTCCGCCGGTACGCCCGGGTGCTGGTCCGCCGGCATCCGCGCGGCCTGGCCGCGGCGCTCGGCCTGCACGCGCTGGCGGCCGCGGCCGGTCTGGTCGCGCCGCGGCTGCTCGGCGACCTGGTCGAGGGGATCTCGCGCGGCACGTCCACGGTCACCGTCGACCGGGTCGCCCTGGCCATCGGCGCGTTCGTCCTGGTCCAGTCGGTGCTGGTGCGGTTGGCGCACCTCGCCTCGGCGCGGCTCGGCGAGCGGGTGCTGGCCGAGCTGCGGGAGGAGTTCGTCGACCGGATCCTCGCCCTGCCGCTGTCCACCGTGGAGCGTGCGGGCACCGGCGACCTCCTCACCCGGACCTCCCGGGACGTCTCGGCGCTCTCCCAGACCGTGCGGTTCGCGGCGCCGGAGACGCTGATCGCGGCGGTCACCACCGGGTTCATCATCGGCGCGCTGCTCCTGACCGGCCCGCTGCTCGCGCTGCCCTGCCTGCTCGCGGTGCCGGTCCTCTGGGCCGGCACCCGCTGGTACCTGCGCCGGGCGCCCGCGGGCTACCTGCGGGAGAATGCCGCCTACTCCGACATCACCGACGGGATCAGCGAGACCGTGGAGGGGTCGCGGACCACCGAGGCGCTGCGGCAGCAGGCGCGCCGGCGGGTCCGCACCGACGGCGACATCGGCCGGTCGTACGCCGCCGAGCGGTACACCCTCTTCCTGCGGACCATCTTCTTCCCGGTCGCCGAGATCGGCTACGTGGTGCCGGTGGTCGCTACGTTGATCATCGGCGGTTGGTTCCACCTGAAGGGCTGGGTCACCCTCGGCCAGGTCACCGCCGCCACGCTCTACGTGCAGCAGCTCGTCGACCCGGTCGACCGGCTGCTGTCCTGGCTGGACGAGTTGCAGGTCGGCGGCGCCTCGATGGCCCGCCTGCTCGGCGTGGCCGGCCCGCGATCCGGATCCGCGACGGCTCCCGCCGCGGCGCCCGGCTCCGCGACGGCTCCCGGCAGGGCGTCCGGGGGCACGGAGCTTGCAGGCGGCGGCGACCGGCAGCTGGCCGCCCGGGACGTCCGGTACGCGTACCGCGCCGGCCGGGACGTCCTGCACGGGGGTGACGCTGGTGCCCGAGCCGGGGGAGAAGCTGGCCATGGTCGGCCCGTCCGGCGCCGGCAAGTCCACCCTCGGCCGGTTGCTGGCCGGCGTGCACGCGCCGCGGACCGGTTCCGTCACCGTGGCCGGTCGGCCGCTGGCCGACCTGCCCCTGGACGAGCTGCGCTCGCACGTCGCGCTGGTCACCCAGGAGCACCACGTCTTCATCGGTACGCTCCGCGAGAACGTGGCGATGGTCCGGCCGGGGGCGGGCGAGGCGGACGTCCGGCAGGCGCTGGCCGCCGTCGACGCGCTGGACTGGGCGACGCGCTGCCGGACGGGCTGGCGACCGTGGTCGGTTCGGGCGGGCACCCGCTCTCGCCGGCGCAGGCGTAGCAGCCTGGCGCTGGCCCGGCTGGTGCTGGCCGACCCGCACACCCTGGTGCTGGACGAGGCCACCTCGCTGATCGACCCGCGGACCGCCCGGGAGCTGGAGCGGTCGCTGGCCGCCGTGCTGGCGGGTCGGACGGTGATCGCGATCGCGCACCGGCTCTTCTCCGCGCACGACGCGGACCGGGTGGCGGTGGTGGAGGACGGCCGGATCGCCGAGCTGGGCTCGCACGACGAGCTGGTCGCGGCGGGTGGGTCGTACGCCGCCCTCTGGCGTTCCTGGCACGGCGACCGCGACTGACCGGCGCGGTCGGCGAGCGTCAGCTGCGGCGCAGGATGCGGTACGTGGCGATGCCGCCGGTGCCGAGGGCGACGAGGAAGACCAGCCAGACCACCGTGGTGCTCACCCCGACGCTGTTGCCGGTGTTCGCGGCGGCGGCGGCCAGCAGCGAGTCGCTCTGTGCGGGCGGGAGCGCGGCGGGCGGCAGCTGCTGCCAGCGGACCAGTCCGGTGCTCTCCAGCATCGCCATGTGGTCGGAGACGAACGTGTTGGCCTCGTCGGCCAGCTTGCGGATGGTGGCGTCCCGGGTGCTGGCCCGGACCGCGCCGATCACCGGGAAGATCTTGCCGTGCGCCACCCGGAGCCGGGTCACGAAGATCTGGTCGAACCGAGCGCCGGTGGCGTTCTGCATCTCGGTCAGCCACCCCTTCTGCTCGGTGGTGGGATCGGTCGGCAGGGCGGCGCCCAACTTGTTGGCCGCGTCCACCACCAACTGGTCCAGCACGCCGTGCTGACGGGAGATTTCCGCGCCGATCTGCCGCACGCGTGCAGACTGCCCCTTCTCGGCGGCCATCTGCCCGGCCGGCATCTCCCACAGCCCGGCCAGCCGTACGCCGTTTAGCAGGGTCATGTCGGCCGCGTTCAGCTGCGAGCCGGGCGCGGCGAGCGCCACGCCGGGCAGCACGCCGAGCCCCGCCAGGAACGTGATGAGCAGCACCGCCACCCGGTGGGCCGGGTGCCCTGGCCGGCGACGTGCGGATCTGAGCGGTGCCATCGTGCGGTGCCTCCTCGGTCCGGACCCGACGCGTGTCGTCCGGGCAGCCGTACCCACCGGCTGCCGTCCGATCACTGGTACGGATCAACGGCCCGATCAGTTCAGCCGACGTCGACGGTCACCGGCCACCGCGGTCAGCCGGCGTCGAGGGGATCGGCCAGCAGCCGTTCGAAGGCCAGCTCGGCCGCGCCGATCAGCGGGGCGTCCTCGCCCAGCTTCGGCGTACGCAGCCGGACGTGTTCCAGGCAGGCGGACAGCGCCATCGAGTTGAGCCGGCTGCGGACCTGGGCCGCGGAGGCGAGGTAGAGGTCCCGCATGGTGCCGCCGAAGAGAACCATCTCCGGGCTGAAGATGTTGACCAGGTTGGCCACGCCGAAGCCGAGCCAGTCGCCGGCCTGCCGGACCGCCGTCTGGGCCCGGGCGTCGCCCCGGTCGGCGGCGTCGAAGAGGGCCAGCAGCGCGTCCCGGCCGCGCGCGTCGGAGCGGCCGGCCGCCCGGAGCAGCCCGTGCTCGCCGATCTGGGTCTCCCAGCAGCCCCGGGAGCCGCATTCGCAGCGGGCGCCGTCCCGGACGACCACCATGTGGCCGACCTCGCCGCTGTAGCCGCCGTGCCCGGTGAGCCGCCGCCCGCCGGCGATGATGCCGGCGCCGACGCCGACGTCCCCGTACAGGTAGATGACGTTGTCGCAGCCGGCGGCGGTGCCGCGGGCGTGCTCGGCGAAGGCCGCGACGTCGGCGACATTGCCCACCGTGACGGGTACGTCGATGCCCAACTCGGCGCCGAGCGCGGCGCCGATCGGCTCGTCCACCCAGCCGGTGGTGGGGCCCAGCCGCACCAGGCCGTCGTCGCGGCGGACCATGCCGCAGACGGCCAACCCGCGCCCACGCAGATTGAGTCCGCGGGCACCCTCCGGTGCATCTCCCTGAGCGCGTCGGCCAGCAGCGGCGCGGTCTCCGCAGCGAGCAGGCCGCGGGGCCGGTCCAGGTTTCGACGGTCGAGCACCGCGCCGCCGAGACCGACCCGCGCGGCCCGCAGCCGGTCCACCTCGACGCTGCAGGCGTACGCGTAGATCCGACCCGACTCGGGCCGGACGACCAGCGACGGTCTTCCGGCCGGCCGGTCTCCTTCGGCGTCCCCTCGCTGACCAGACCGGCGCCGGCCAGGTCGGCGGTGAGCGCGCCGATGGTGCTCCGGTTGAGGCCCAGCGCGGTGGTGAGTTCCGCGCGGGTCGTCGCGCCGTGTAGGTGCACGAAGCGCAGCAGGGCGCCGAGGTTCTGCCGCCGGATCTCGTCCTGGCTCGGACCTGCGCGCATCGCTACATGCCCGGTGTGCATGGCGGTCAACGGGTGCCGGAGACGGCGGAGCGACGTCGGGACAGCGCGTCGACGCTCGCCGCGAGCAGCAGCACCACCCCGGTGACCACGTACTTGACTCCCGCCGTGTAACCCATCAGGCCCATGCCGTTGTCGATGACCGCGACCACGGCGCCACCGAGCACGGCGTCGAGCACCCGGCCCTTGCCGCCGAAGAGGCTGGTGCCGCCGATCACCGCCGCGCCGACGGCGTAGAGCAGGACGTTACTCCCGCCGGTGTTCGGGTCCACCGAGTTGGCCCGGCTGGCCGCGACGATGCCGCCGACCGCCGCCATGGCCGAGCAGATCACGAAGACCGAGATGCGGATCCGGTCGACGTTGATGCCGGCACGGCGGGCCGCCTCCTTGTTGCCGCCCACCGCGTAGACGTGCCGGCCGTAGCTGGTGCGGTGGAGCACGAAGGTCCAGAGGATCAGCAGGACCGCGATGACCGGCACCACGATCGGCACCCCCTTGAGCGAGCTGACCAGCACGTTGCGGCTGCGCTCCTGGTTGAGGATGAACACCGCGACGCCGAGGATGAGCGCCAGCGCGCCGATCCGGCCGAGCACCACCGCGATCGGGTCGGTGACGAGGCCGCGGGAAAGCCGCTTGCGGTGTCGCAGCAGTTGCGCGGCCGCGTATCCGCCGACCGCGACGGCGGCCAGCAGCCAGCCGACGACGGGGGGCAGGTTGCGGTTGGCGATCGCCACCAGGGTGCTGTCGTTGACCGCGATGTTGCTGCCGCCGCTGATCAGCATCAGCACGATGCCCTGGAAGGCGAGGAACCCGGCCAGGGTCACCACGAAGGACGGGATGCCGATCTTCGTGACCAGGAAACCGAGGACGGTGCCGATGACCACCCCGGTGACGATCGCGGCGAGCACCGCGACGTACCAGGGGTAGCCGAGTTTGGTGGCGACGTTGGCCAGGATGGCCGCGCAGACACCGCTGGCGAAGCCGGCGGAGAGGTCGATCTCGCCGAGCAGCAGGACGAAGATCAGCCCCATCGCGATGAGCGTGACCGCCGCGCCCTGGGTGAAGAGGTTCGCGAAGTTGCCCGCGGTGAGGAACGACGGTCGCATGATCGCGAAGACCGTGCAGAGGACGACCAGCCCGAGGATGGCCGGCAGCGCGCCGATGTCGCCGCCGCGTACCCGGCTCCAGTAGTCGCGGACGTGGCTGCCCACGGTCGGCGTCGGTTCGACGGCCGCCGGGCCTTCGTTTCTGACGACGGTGGTGGTCATCGGACGGCTCCCGAGATGGTGTCGGTGGACCCCGTGCCGTTGCCGGCGCTGCCCGCGTTCGCGTCGGCGAGGCCGAGGGCGCCGGAGCGGCCGGCGGTGATCAGCTCGACCACCTGGGCGTGGGTGATGTCGGTGGTCCTCACCTGGGCGACCATCTGGCCGAGGTAGAGCGCGGCGATACGGTCGGAGATGGCGAAGACGTCGTTCATGTTGTGCGAGATGAGCACCACCGCCAGGCCGTTGTCGGCGAGCCGGCGGACCAGTTCGAGGACCTGGGCGGTCTGCGCGACGCCGAGGGCGGCGGTCGGCTCGTCCAGGATGACCAGTCTGCTGTTCCAGAGCACCGCCTTGGCGATCGCCACGGTCTGGCGCTGACCGCCGGAGAGGCTGGAGACGTGCTGCCGCAGCGACTTCACGCTACGCACGCTGAGCGCGGCCAGCGTCTCGGCCGCCATCTGCTCCATGGTCGGCTCGTCCAGCACGATTCCGCTGCGCTTCTCCCGGCCGAGGAACATGTTCTGCACGATGTCGAGGTTGTCGCAGAGCGCGAGGTCCTGGTAGACGACCTCGATGCCCAACGCGGCGGCTTCCCGGGGGCTGTGGATGCTCACCGGGCTGCCGTCGAAGAGGAACTGGCCATCGTCGGCGGGATAGATGCCGCTGATGCACTTGACCAGGGTCGACTTGCCGGCCCCGTTGTCGCCGACCAGCGCGGTGACCTCGCCCGCGTGCGCGGTGAGGGCGACGTCGCGGAGCACCTGGACGGGACCGAAGCTCTTGTCGATCCCTCGAAGTTCCAGCAGAGGAGTCGTGGACACGGGGGGTCTCCTTCTTCAGGGCGGGGAGATCTCGGAGCCCGTCCTGCGGTGCGAGCCGCCCGGCACGGGGTGTCCGTACCGGGCGGCGGAGCTCAGGCGGCTACGACGGTCGGCGTGGGGGGTCAGCTGATGCCGGCGTCGGCGCAGGCCTCGGCGTACGCCCCGGCGCAGAGCTTGGCCTTGTCGACGAAGCCGTCGGCCACGACGTCCTTGACGTTCTCCTTGTAGATCAGCTTCGGCTCGAGCAGCTTGGCGGGCACGTCCCGGCCGCTCTGCGGGTCCCTGACGGTCTGCCCGGTGTTCTTCGTCTCGCCCCTGGCCACCGCGATGGCCAGCTCGGCGGCGGCGTCGGCCTCCTGCCTGATCGCCTTGTAGACGGTCATGCACTGGTCACCGGCGAGGATGTTCCGCAGGCCCGTCACGTCGGCGTCCTGGCCGGTCACCTGGACCTTGCCGTTGAGTTTGTTCTTCTTGAGTACCGAGATGGCGGCGTTGCCGAGGCCGTCGTTGGCGGCGAGCACACCGTCGATCCTGCCCTTGCTCTGGGTGAGCATCTGCTCGAAGATCGTGGCGGCCTGGGCGTTGTCCCACTCCGGCACGGCCTGGTCCGGGCCCTTGGCGTACTCCTCCGAGTCGAACTTCGGCTTGAGCACGGAGTCGTACCCGCTCTTGAACAGGGTGGCGTTGTTGTCGGTCGGCGAGCCGTTCAGGTAGGCCACCACCGGGTTCTCGACGCCCTTGTCGGCCAGGCACGTGCTCAGGCCCTTGCCCTGGAGCTTGCCGACGGCCTCGTTGTCGAAGCTGACGTAGTACTGCGCGGACCCGCCCAGCGTGAGCCGGTCGTAGTCGATCGTCGCCACCCCCTGCGACCTGGCCTTGTCCAGCACGGCCTTACCGGTGCCGGAGTCCAGGTTGACGATCATCAGGGCGGTCGCCCCGTTGGTGATCATCTGGTCGGCAATGGTTTGAAACGCGTTCTTGTCGTTCTGGGCGTTCTGGATGTCGTAATCGACGTTGGCCGCCTTGAATGCCTCCTCCAGGAACTTGCGGTCCGCCCCCTCCCACCGGGCGGACGACTTGCTGTCCGGCAGGATCACTCCGATCTTCGGCCGCTTGTCGCCGCCGCCGGCCTGTTCGGAGCTGCCCGATCCGTTGCCACAGGCCGCCGTGCCGCCGGTGGCCAGGAGGCCCACGGTGGCGAAGGTGAGGATCCCCTTGCGCATGTGCAGGGTCCTTTCGAGGGGTGGGGGAAGGGCATTCCTTTGGTGTGCCGCGCAACGTATTGCGCGGTACGGCACGGGCACAAGGGTGTCGAGCTGCTGAGTTTGTTGGCGGCAGTAACAATTCCGCAACGCGGGCGACCCCCCTGGTCGCCTGGCCGGGAAGCGCTCTCGTTGAGTGGGTGCCCCGTTCCCCGGTCACCGCCGCCACGGTGAGCGCGCCGTCGCCGGAGTGCCCTGTCCCGCCACGACGGTCAACCTAACCTTGAACCGGCTGGCAGACCAGGACCGTCGGCGCCCCGGCGACCCGGGTGAGGACCAGGCTCGCCGGCTGGTCGCCGGCCAGCCGCAGGTCCCGCCGGAGCTTCTCCGGCTCCAGCGCCGAACCGCGCTTGAGGATCTCCACCCGGCCCACCCGGCGCTCGCGGAGCAGGGCGCGCAGCCGCTTGAGCGAGAACGGCAGCACGTCGGTGACCTCCAGGCAGCGGGCGAAGGGGGTCGCGCCGGGCCGGTCGGCGTACAGGTAGGCGATGCTCGGGTCGGCCAGCGTCGCGTCCAGGCCGGTGGCGAGCTCGGCGACCAGGTGCGCGCGAACCACCGCCGGGTCCGGGTCGTGGACGTACCGGCGGACCGGGCCGACCGGCGCCTCCGCGTCGCCGGAGCCGATCAGGGTGTGCACGGTGTCGCCGCGCAGCAGGGTGGCCCGCCGGGGCACCTCGGCCAGCCGGCCGCACCAGAGCGCCGCCTCGACCAGGTCGCCGTCCGCGCTCACCCACTCCGCCTCGGCGCCGGCCGGGATCAGCGCGTGGTCGAGGCCGGGGGCCACCTTGACCACCGTGTACGGCACCCGCTCGGCCAGCCCCGTGACGAAGTCCCACGGCGGCGAGTAGGCGTTCGGGTCGAAGATCCGCCGGCCGGTGCGCCCTGCGGCGGGCCGGGTCACAGAAGACCCCGTCCACCCGGGTCACGTCGAACGCGGTGGCGTCGCCGCACTCCACGGTGAACCGGTCGGCCAGCCCGGCCGCCTCGGCGTTGACGGCGGCCATCGCGGCGGTCACCGGGTCGGCCTCCACGCGCTCACCCACTCCGCCTCGGCGCGGCCGGGATCAGCGCGTGGTCGAGGCCGGGGGCCACCTTGACCACCGTGTACGGCACCCGCTCGGCCAGCCCCGTGACGAAGTCCCACGGCGGCGAGT
>JAEVHO010000049.1 GCA_016802835.1 Micromonospora sp. ATA32
TCTGGTTCGGCCGGTGGCCGCACGGCCGGTACGGCCGCGCTGGTCACCGCGCCGTCCAGCGGCGCGACAGAGCCATCACGCCAGCCAGGCGACCGCGCCGACCACGGCGCCGGCCGCCAGACCGGCGTCCGGTGCGGCGGGTGCGGTCGGCTCCGACGTACCGGCAGGTGCGGTCGGCTCCGACGTACCGGCGGGTGCGGTCGGCTCCGACGTACCGGGGGGTGCGGCCACCCGTCCCGGCGCCACGGGGGCGCCGGGGCGGGTGGTGGTCACCGGGAAAGTCGCCCGGCTGGTCTGGGCGGCGGCGACGGTCGCCCTGGTCGCGGTCGGCTCCGTCCGGGCCGCCGGCTGGCTCTTCGTGCTCTGCCTGCTGGCCGCCGCGGTCACCGCCACGCTGGCGGTGACCGGTGGGCAGACCGCGCGCGGGATGCTGACGGCGCTGCGGATGCCGCCGGTCGCGGCGTTCAGGGCGCTGCCCTGGGCGGCCCGGGGCCTGCCCCGGGTCGGATCGGGCTCGACGGTCCGGCGGGGGCTGGCCAGCATCGCGGTCTCGGTCGTCCTGCTGGTCGTCTTCGGGCTGCTGTTCTCCTCCGCCGACGCGGTCTTCGCCGACCTGCTCACCGGTCTGCTACCGGAGGCCTCGCCGCCCACCGTGTTCGGCTGGGCGTTCCGCTTCCTGCTGGTCGGCCCGGCCCTGCTCGGCGGGGCGTACCTGCTGACCGCGCCGCCGGACCTGGCCGGCCTGCGCGTCGCCCCCGGACGACCCGTCCGTCGGCTGGAATGGGTGCTGCCGCTGGCCCTGCTCGACCTGCTCTTCACCGCGTTCGTGCTGGTGCAGCTCACGGCGCTCTTCGGCGGCGCCCGCCACGTGCTGCGCGCCGCCGGGCCCACCTACGCCGGGTACGCCCGGGGCGGATTCTGGCAGCTGCTCGCGGTCTCCGCCCTCACCCTGCTGGTGATCGGCGGCGCCGCCCGCTGGGCACCCCGCGACACCCGCGCCGACCGGCTCCTGATCCGGCTGCTGCTCGGTACGCTCACCGCGCTCAGCCTGGTGATCGTCGCCTCGGCGTTCTACCGGATGCAGGTCTACACCGACGCGTACGGGGCGACCCGGCTGCGACTCTTCGTGACCACGGTCGAGCTCTGGCTCGGGCTGCTCTTCGTGCTCGTCGGCGTCGCCATCGTCCGACTGCGCGGCGGCTGGCTGTCCCCGCTGGTCGTCGGCACGGCGGTGGTCGCGCTGCTCGGTCTCGCGGTGGTCAACCCGGACCGGCTGATCGCCGAGCGGAACGTCGACCGCTGGCGGGCGACCGGACGGCTCGACATCGGCTACCTCTCCCGGCTCTCCGCCGACGCGGTGCCGGCCCTGGACCGGCTGCCGAGCCGATGCGCTCCTGCGCGCTGCGGGAGATCGCCGCCTCGCTGCCCGACGACGACTGGCGGACCGCGAATCTGGGCCGCGCGGACGCCCGCGCGCTGCTCGGTCCCGACCCCGCCGAGGCCCGGGCCTGGAGCTGCCCGAACCCTCGCCGCTGGTGACGGCCGCGCCCTTGACAATCCCGTTGAGCAGGCGAGACTGCCGGGGTGGACGCACCCCTCGAGCCCAGCGTCCCGGGGCGACTCGCCTGGGACGCGGCCACCCCGGAGGGCGACGCCGTGCCGGTGCCCCGGGCGGCGGAGCGCCCGCCGGGCGCGGATCGTGCTCGCCGAGGTCCGCCGGGACACCCGGGCCGACCGGATCCGCGCAGAACTGGCCCAGCAGACCCGGGTCGGCGAGGCGCTGGTCCGGGGTCTGGTCCGGGCCCAGCTGGCGCTGGCCGTACGACTGTCGCTGGTGGTGCTGATCGGGCTCGGTGGCCTGCCGTGGCTCTTCGCGATCGCGCCGTCGGTCGGTCGGGTGACCGTGCTCGGGGTCAACCTGCCGTGGCTGCTGCTGGGGGTGGCGTCCTTTCCGTTCCTGATCGGGGTCGGCTGGGCGTACGTGCGGCTGGCCGAACGGAACGAGCAGGACTTCACCGACCTGGTCCAGCGGCCGGAGCGCTGAGATGGGCAACGGCTTCGTCGTCCCGGCGATCGTCGCGGTCACCCTGGTCACCGTCGGGATCGGCTTCTACGGGCTGCGGCTGGCCCGGACCACCTCCGACTTCCTGGTCGCCTCCCGGGCCATCAGCCCGACCTGGAACGCGGCCGCGATCGGCGGGGAATACCTGTCGGCGGCGAGCTTCCTCGGCATCGCCGGGCTGATCCTCAAGTACGGCGTGGACGTGCTCTGGTATCCGGTCGGCTTCGCCGCCGGCTACCTGGCGCTGCTGCTCTTCGTGGCCGCCCCGCTGCGCCGCTCCGGCGCGTTCACCCTGCCCGACTTCTGCGAGCTGCGGCTCGGCTCCCGGCGGCTGCGCACCCTGGCCACCGCCTTCGTGATCTTCATCGGCTGGCTGTACCTGGTGCCGCAGCTGCAGGGGGCGGGCCTGACCCTGGCCACGGTGGCCGGCTCGCCGTACCCGGTGGGGGCCCTGCTGGTGGCGGTGGTGGTCACCGCGAACGTGGCGCTCGGCGGGATGCGGGCGATCACCTTCGTCCAGGCTTTTCAGTACTGGTTGAAACTGACCGCGCTGGCCGTACCCGCGATCTTCCTGATCCTGCAGTGGCAGGCCGACGCCCGCCCGGCGGTGACCCCGCCGGACGGCCCGGCGTTCCGCACCGCGACCACCGTCGTGGTCGAGCACCGCGCGGCCCTCACCCTCCCCGACGGCCAGATCCGGGAGGTACGCCCCGGCGACGAGCTGACCTTCGCGGCCGGTGATCCGGTACCGGAGGTCTCCGGGGTGGCCACCGACGCGGCGGACTGGCTGCTGCCCAGCACCGCCGGGGACGACGACCGGGGGCTGTTCGCGACGTACTCGCTGATCCTGGCCACCTTCCTCGGCACCATGGGGTTGCCGCACGTGCTGGTGCGCTTCTACACCAACCCCGACGGCGCGGCCGCCCGGCGCACCACCCTGGTGGTGCTCGCCCTGGTCGGCGTCTTCTACCTGCTACCCACGCTCTACGGCGTGCTGGGCCGGATCTACACCCCGCAGCTGCTGGTCACCGGGCAGACCGACGCGGTGGTGGTGCTGCTGCCCGGCGCGGCGCTCGGCGACGGGATGACCGGCCGGCTGCTCGCCGCACTGGTCGCCGCCGGGGCGTTCGCGGCCTTCCTCTCCACCTCCTCCGGGCTGCTCACCAGCGTGGCCGGGGTGATCTCCACCGACGTGCTGGGGCGCGGCTCGGTACGCGGCTTCCGGCTGGCCACGGTGATCGCCGGCGCGGTGCCGACGGTGCTCGCGCTGAACATCTCCGGTCTGGACGTCTCCCAGGTGGTCGGGCTGGCGTTCGCGGTCGCCGCGTCCAGCTTCTGCCCGCTGCTGGTGCTCGGCATCTGGTGGCGCGGGCTGACCGACCTGGGCGCCGCCGCCGGGGTGCTGGTCGGCGGCGGCTCGGCAATCTCGGCCGTCCTGATCACCGTGCTCGGCCCACCGCTGTCCGGCTGGCCGGCCACGCTGATCGCGCAGCCGGCCGCCTGGACGGTGCCGTTGGCCTTCACCGTGATGGTCGCGGTGTCGGTGGCGACCCGACGCCGGGCGCCGGCCGACGTCGGGGCCACCATGCTCCGGCTGCACGCCCCCGAGGCACTGCGGCTCTAGGTCGGGGTCACCCCTACAGAGGTGGCCGGTTGCATCCGGGCGGGGTACGACCGGGGGACGATCGGGGATCATCCCCGGGCCGGAGCGCCGACTGGTTCCGGCCGGATACCGTCTGGCGCATGACTGGTGAGCACCCGGCCCTCGCGCTGCGTGGACTGGCGAAGCGGTTCGACAGCAAGGTGGCCGTCGCGGGCGTCGACCTGGACGTGCCGGCCGGCTCCTTCTACGGGCTGCTCGGCCCGAACGGCGCCGGCAAGACCACCACGCTGTCGATGGCGGTCGGGCTGCTCCGGCCGGACCACGGCCAGGCCTGGGTGCTCGGCCACGACGTGTGGGCCGACCCGGTCCGCGCCAAGCAGTTGCTCGGCGTGATGCCGGACGGCGTACGGCTCTTCGACCGGCTCAGCGGCGCGGAGCTGCTGGCGTACCACGGTCTGCTGCGCGGCATGGACCCGGCGGTGGTCGACCAGCGGGCGGCCGAGCTGCTCGACGTGCTCGCGCTCACCGACGCCGGCCGCACGCTGGTGGTCGACTACTCGGCTGGCATGAAGAAGAAGATCGGGCTGGCCTGCGCCCTGCTGCACGGCCCCCGGCTGCTGGTGCTGGACGAGCCGTTCGAGGCGGTCGACCCGGTCTCGGCCGCGCTGATCCGGGACATCCTGCACCGGTACGTCGTCGGTGGCGGGACGGTCGTCTTCTCCAGCCACGTGATGGAGGTCGTCGAGCGGCTCTGCTCGCACGTCGCGATCCTCGCCGAGGGGACCATCAAGCGGATCGGCACGCTGGCGCAGGTGCGCGGTGACCGGTCCCTGGAGGAGGTCTTCGTCGAGGTGGTCGGCGGCCGTACGGCGACCGGTGAGGAGCTGGCGTGGCTGTCGCGGTGACCCCACCAGCCGACCGGGTCCGGCCGGTCTCCGCCCGCCACTTCGTCCGTCTCAAGCTGCGGGTGATGGGCAACAACTTCCGCGGTCAGGGCTGGCGGATCGCGCTCTTCGTGGTCGGCATGCTGGTCGGGTTGTGGTTCGCCCTCGGCGGCTTGTTCCTCTTCGCCGCCCCCGGCATGGCCGGCGAGCCCCGGTACGCGCTGATGGCGGCGAGCTTCGGCGGTGGCCTGCTGGTGCTCGGCTGGCTGCTGCTGCCGCTGGTCTTCTTCGGGGTGGACGAGACGCTCGACCCGGCCCGGTTCGCGCTGCTGCCGCTGTCGCGGCGCACCCTGGTCACCGGCCTGTTCGTCGCCGCGCTGGTCAGCGTCCCGGTGCTCGCGCTGCTGGTCGCCACGTCGGGGCTGGTGGTCACCGCCGGCGCGCTCGGTGGCTGGTCGGCGGGGCTGGTCGCCGCGGTCGGGGTGGTCGCCGGTCTGCTGCTCTGCGTGGCCACGAGCCGCGCGGTGACCAGCGCGTTCGCCACCATGCTGCGGTCCCGACGGGTCCGCGACCTGGCCGCCGTGCTGCTGGCGGTGCTCGCCGCACTGCTCGGCCCGCTGCAGATCCTGGTGCTCGCCGCGGTCCGCGAGGCGGACTGGGACCGCCTGACCGGGGTGGCCCGGGTGATCGGCTGGACCCCGTTCGGCGCGCCCTGGACGGCCGGCATCGACGTGGCCGAGGGTCGGGTGTGGGCGGCTCCGGTCAAGCTGCTGATCACCGCGCTGACCATCGGCGTACTGCTGCTGTGGTGGTCCCGCTCGCTGGAGTCGGCGATGGTCGGCGCGGCCAGCGCCGGTCCGGCCCGGGCGCGGCGCGGACCGGTGGGCGGGGCCGTCGCCCAACTCTTCCCGCGGGCGGTGGGCTGGACCCGCCGGAACCGGTTCGGCGCGCTGGTCGCCCGGGAGTGTCGCTACTGGTGGCGGGACGCCGCCGGCGGGCCAACCTGATCAGCATCGCGGTGGTCGGCATCTTCGTGCCGGTGATGGTCAACCTGGGCGGTGGGGGCTTCGCCGATCAGGGCGGCTTCTCGACCGAGGGCAACTCGTCGCCGGTGCTGGTCAGTACGTCGATGCTCTTCGTCGGGGTGCTCGCCTCGGTCACCCTGGCCAACCAGTTCGGCTTCGACGGCAGCGCGTACGCGGCGAACGTGGTGGCCGGCGTGCCGGGCCGGCTGGAGCTGCGCGCCCGGATGACCGCCTTCGCGATCTACGTGGTGCCGATGCTGGCCACGATCGCGGTGGTGATCGCGGTGGTGCTGGGCCACCCGGGCTGGATCGGGATGACCGCGGGCACGCTGCTCGCCGCGTACGGCGCGGGGCTGGCGGTCAACGGGTTCGTCTCGGTGCTCGGCGCGTACTCCCTGCCGGAGACGAGCAACCCGTTCGCGATGAACACCGGCGCCGGGGTGGCGAAGAGCTTCCTCACCCTGCTGTCGATCGTCGCCTCGGCGGTCGCGGCGGTGCCGATGATCGTGGCCGCGGCGCTGCTCGGGGACGTCTGGCTCTGGCTGGCGCTGCCGGCTCGGCGCGGCGTACGGGCTGGGGGCGGCGCTGCTCGGCTCGCATCTGGCCGGCGACGTGCTGGACCGCCGCCTGCCGGAGCTGCTGACCGCGGTCACCCCCCGCCGATGACCGAGCCTGGGGTACGGACGACGCCGGCGGCTCCTAGCCGGCGTGACGGGCTGAAGCCAGGTCGATGAAGGAGCGCCAGGCGTCGAGTGGGAAGGCGAGGACGGGGCCGGAGCGGTCCTTGCTGTCCGGGAATCAGGCAGCCCCTCCTGGGAGACCTCGGCGCCGGCCCGGGCCGCCTTCAGCGCCCGGATCCACATCTCCATGTTCATCGCTTACCTCTCCGGTAAGTACGCGAACGCGCTCAGGAGGCGATGACCCGGCGGCCGGTCCTGCGCCGGGCCGCCCCGGTCATTCCCCCGACCGGGGCGGCCCCTTCCGATCGAAGGAGGCAACCCGTGTTCAAGCTGTTCCGCCGCAGGAACGCCGCCGTGCGCGCGTACCCTCGCCTCGCAGGGCCGCCCCCGACGACCGTGCCAGGCGCGAACCGCCCGGACCAACCGGCGGCCGGGCCGAACCAGCCGCCGGCCTGGGAGACCGGACCAACGGTGGCCCTACCGCGACCAGGCCGCGGTGGCTGGCTCACGCCGGCGCAGACCTGGCGGGCGAACGGCGGTCGCTGGTGACCGGGCATCGCCTGGCAACGGATCTGGCCACCGCGGGTCCTGCTCAGCCGGCGGCAAATGACTGTGGCAGCGTGATACCTGAGAGGCATATTGATGCCTCTCAGGTATCACGCTCACGGAGAGATGCGCCTCCTCGCGCCGGCACGCCGACCCCGGCGTGGGTCCAGCGGACCACGGCGACCCCAGACCGGCCGAGCACGGCGGCCGGCGCGGAGTTCGGGCGGTGAGCCGCTTCGTGCCGCACGTGCCGATGCGACCGCTCTGGCGCTGCCGGGCCTGCGGCGCGCACTGGCCCTGCCAGCCGGCGCGGCTCGCGCTGCTGGTCGAGTACCGGGAGGATCGCACCGCACAGCTCAACAGCCACGCCCGACCGAGCGACCTGCACGAGCGCTTCCTCGGCTGGGCACGGGCCCGGGGCGGCACAATGTTTCACGTGAATCATGAACCGGGCGCCGAGATCCACCACACCGACCCGTTCGCCGCGCCGGCCGGGCAGCGATCGCCGGTGCGCCGGCTGCGGGGGCGGCTGGCCGCGCCGGTGACGTTGTGGACCGCACCGGGTCCGGCCGGGCTGACCGTCTCGTCCACCCTGGTCGCCGAGGGTGAGCCGGACCGGTTGCTCGGGCTGATCGACCCCGAGGCCGATCTCTGGGCCGCGGTCGAGGAGGCTGGCCGGTTCGCGGTGTCGCCGCTCGGCCCGGCGCACCGGCAGCTCGCCGACCGGTTCGCCGGCCTCTTCCCGTCCCCGGGCGGGCTCTTCGCCACCGACTCGTGGCTCGACACGCCCTACGGGCCGGTGCCGGCCGACGCCGGCGGGTGGGCCGGGTGCCGGCTGGACAACGCCCGGGAGTACGGCTGGGGACTGCTGGTCGAGGCCACCATCGAGGCGGTCGACCTGGCCGATGACAGGGCGCCCCTGCTGCACTACCGCGGCCGCTACCGGGAGTTGACCACCTGACGGCCACGGCCGGACGGCTTGCGGGCCCCGGGGAGCCTCGACCGGGCGACCGGTGAACGGGGTGAGCTGGGTCACTCGGCGCAGCCAAGGGACCGCTCGGCGCAGCCGCCGACCGGCGTCGATCTGACCCTTCCCCGGCCGGGAGCGCGCTTTCTACCGTGCGCGAAACTCCCCACGCCTGTGAAGGTGGTGATCCACAGATGTCCACGGACACACCCGCGCCGTCCGCCACTACGCCGGACCGGTATCTCGCCGTACAACGGTCGGACGAGTTCGCCGGGTTGCGTCGCGCCCTGCGCGGCTTCGTCTTCCCGATGACCGTCGCGTTCTTCCTGTGGTACGCGCTCTACGTGATCCTCTCCGCCTACGCGCGGGACTTCATGGGCACGAAGCTGTTCGGCAGCAACATCAACGTCGCCCTCGTCTTCGGCCTGCTCCAGTTCGTCTCGACGTTCGTGATCGCGTGGCTCTACTCCCGGTTCGCCGACCGGAAGATCGACCCGGTGGCCGACCGGATCCGCGCCGAGATCGGGGAGGTGACCCATGAACACGGTCCTCGCGGCTGAGGCGGGCAGCCACACCGCCCGCAACCTGACCATCACGCTCTTCCTGATCTTCGTCGCGATCACGCTCGCCATCACCATCTGGGCCAGCCGGCAGACCAAGACCGCCACCGACTTCTACGCCGGCGGCCGGTCCTTCTCCGGTTTCCAGAACGGCATGGCGATCGGCGGCGACTACATGTCGGCCGCGTCCTTCCTGGGCATCGCCGGCATCATCGCGCTCTACGGCTACGACGGCTTCCTCTACTCCATCGGCTTCCTGGTCGCCTGGCTGGTGGCGCTGCTGCTCGTCGCCGAACTGCTGCGCAACTCCGGCCGGTACACGATGGCCGACGTGCTGGCATTCCGGATGCGCCAGCGTCCGGTGCGTACCGCGGCGGCGGTCTCCACCATCACCGTCTCGATCTTCTATCTGCTGGCCCAGATGGTGGGCGCGGGCGCGCTGGTCGCGCTGCTGCTCGGCATCAAGCCGGGCACGACGTTCCTCGGCATGAACGCGGACACCGCCAAGGTGGCCACCATCATCATGGTCGGCGCCCTGATGATCATCTACGTCACCGTGGGCGGGATGAAGGGGACCACGTACGTCCAGATCGTCAAGGCCTTCCTGCTGATGACCGGCGCGCTCGTGATGACGCTGCTGGTGCTGGCCAAGTACAAGTTCAACCTGTCGTCGCTGCTCGGCGACGCCTCCTCGGCCTCCGGCAAGGGCAACGCCTTCCTCGAACCCGGGCTGCGGTACGGCGTCGAGGTGGCCGGCAACGCCAAGCAGACGTTCTACAACAAGGTCGACCTGCTCTCCCTCGGCATCGCGCTGGTGCTCGGGACGCCGGCCTGCCGCACATCCTGATCCGCTTCTACACGGTGCCCACCGCCCGGGCGGCCCGCAAGAGCGTGCTCTGGGCGATCGGCATCATCGGCACCTTCTACCTGCTCACCCTGGCCCTCGGCTTCGGCGCGGCGGCCCTGGTGGGTGGCAAGGCGATCACCGCTCAGGACAAGGCCGGCAACACCGCCGCGCCGCAGCTGGCGGAGGCGCTGGGCAAGGACTTCTTCGGCGGTGACCTGGGCGGGGCCACGCTGCTCGCGATCATCGCGGCGGTCGCCTTCGCCACCATCCTGGCCGTGGTCGCCGGGTTGACCCTGGCCTCGTCCTCCAGCCTGGCGCACGACTTCTACGCGAACGTCGTGAAGAAGGGTGCGGCGTCGGAGCGACAGGAGGTACGGGTGGCCCGGGTCTCCGCCCTGGTCATCGGCGCGATCTCGATCGCGTTGTCGATCTTCGCGCAGAGCCTGAACGTGGCCTTCCTGGTGGCGCTCGCCTTCGCGGTGGCCGCCTCCGGCAACCTGCCGGCGATCCTCTACAGCCTGTTCTGGCGGCGCTTCAACACCTCCGGGGCGGTCTGGGCGATCTACGGCGGGCTGCTCTCGGCGGTGATCCTGGTGTTCTTCTCGCCGGTGGTCTCCGGCGCGGCGACCTCGATGTTCCCGAAGCACGACTGGCAGTGGTTCCCGCTGTCCAACCCGGGCATCCTCTCCATCCCGTTCGGGTTCCTGTGCGGGTGGATCGGCACGGTCATCTCCAAGGAGCAGGACGAGGAGAAGTACGCGGAGCTGGAGGTCCGGTCCCTGACGGGCGCCGGCGCGCACTGAGTGGCGGCTGGTCCGGCGCGCCGCAGAGCCGCCGGGCCCGCCGTGGGCCCCCTCCCATGCGCGGGAGGGGGCCTTCCCATGCGCCCGCGGCCCAGTGCGAGGACCAGCACCGGGCCGCGGGCGCCGACCTCGGAGCACCGGTCGCGTCGTCGGCGCGGGTGGCACCGGGCCCGGCGGCCCGCTGAGTAGGCTGACCGGCATGAAGGTTGCTCCCCGCTTCGGAACGGGTCACCGCGTCCTCGTCGCCGGCGGCGCCGGCTTCGTGCCGTCCCACCTGGTCGACGCCCTGCTCGACCGCGGCTGCACGGTGGTGGCGGTGGACAACTTCGTCACCGGCTCCAAGGACAACGTCGCCCACCTGCTGGAGCAGCCGACCTTCACGTTGGTCGAGGCCGACATCTCCGACGGGCTGCCGAGCCACCATCCGGCCCTCGCGGAGCGGTTCGACGCGATCCTGCATCTGGCCTCCCCGGCGAGCCCGACCGACTTCGCCAACCTGCCCGTGGAGATCCTCCGGGTCGGTTCGGTGGCCACCCTGCACCTGCTGGATCGCGCGGTCGCCGACGGCGCCCGGTTCCTGATGGCCTCCACCTCCGAGGCGTACGGCGACCCGAAGGAGCACCCGCAGCGGGAGACGTACTGGGGCAACGTGAACCCGGTCGGCATCCGCAGCGTCTACGACGAGGCGAAGCGCTTCTCCGAGGCGGCCACGATGGCCTACCACCGCTATCGGGGCCTGGATGCCGCGATCGTCCGGATCTTCAACACGTACGGCCCGCGGATGCGCCCGGACGACGGCCGGGCCATCCCGACCTTCATCTCCCAGGCGCTGCGCGGCGAGCCGATCACGGTGCACGGGACCGGCGACCAGACCCGGTCGATCTGCTACGTCGACGACCTGGTCCGCGGCATCCTGCTGCTGCT
Organism: Micromonospora sp. ATA32; assembly: GCA_016802835.1. Classification (GTDB taxonomy): domain Bacteria; phylum Actinomycetota; class Actinomycetes; order Mycobacteriales; family Micromonosporaceae; genus Micromonospora. Next base: position 10,902 of record JAEVHO010000049.1, read on the forward strand.
CGACTCGACGGAGACCGGCCCGGTCAACTGCGGCACGGAGCACGAGCTGTCGATGCGGCAACTGGCCGAGTTGATCGTGTCGCTCTCCGACAGCACGTCGCAGGTGAGCTACATCACCCGCAGCATGGACGATCCCGAGATGCGCCGCCCCGACCTGACCCTGGCGCGGGAGCTGCTCGGATACGAGCCGGCCGTGGCGCCCGAAGACGGCCTGCGACGCACGATCGAGTATTTCCGGCAGCGGCTAGGGTAGCCGGCCGGCGGCACGCGGGCGATTCCTGACAGTCGCCTGACGGCGGCATTCGCATCGGCTACGTACCCTGAGTTGCATGTCAGCGACCACCTCAGCCGGCGTTCCGCTTCCGCACCTGCACCGCAGCGCCGGGCGCGCACCGGTACCCGGACCCGGAACTGCTCAACAAGTCGTTCTGAGATCGGCACCCGACGTGGGTGGCCGCTCGGGGCGGGACTAGACTTTCGGCCATCCGCCGCCGCAGCAAGGAGACAGCGTGGCACAGCTTCACGTCGAACTCGTCGCCGTCGAGGAGAAGGTCTGGTCCGGTGAGGCCGAGATGGTCGTCGCCCGGACGACCGAGGGTGAGCTCGGCGTGCTGCCGGGGCACGCGCCCCTGCTCGGCCAGCTCGCCGAACCCGGCCAGGTACGCATCAAGCTGCCCGGCGGCGAGCAGGTCTCGTACGAGGTGGCCGGCGGCTTCCTCTCGGTGACCGGCGAGGGCGTCACCGTGCTCGCCGAAAGCGCCACCCCGGTCTCGGCCGCGCAGAGTCGCTGAGTCGACCCGCCGATGCAGATCGTGGAAGGGATCGGAATCGGCGTCGCCGTTCTGCTGTGCGCGGTTCTGATCCTTTTCATCCGGCGGGCGCTGGTCACCCGCAGCGGAGGAATCATCCGGCTCAGCGTCCGGGTCTCCACCATGCTCGACGGCCGAGGCTGGTCACCCGGCTTCGGCCGCTTCGTCGGTGATCAGCTCCGGTGGTACCGGATGTTCAGCTTCGCCATCCGGCCCAAGCGGGTGCTCTCCCGCAAGGGGCTGGTCGTGGAGCGACGGCGGCTCCCCGAGGGGCAGGAGCGGTTCTCCATGCCCGCCGACTGGGTGATCCTCCGGTGCACCAGTCACCACGCCCCGGTGGAGATCGCCATGGCACGGTCCACGGTCACCGGATTCCTCTCCTGGCTCGAGGCCGCCGCGCCCGGGGCGGTCTCGCCGCGTCTGGCCTCCCAGGACTGGCCCGCCGCCTGACTTCCTGCCCGGCTGCTGCTTGCGGCCGGTCGATCCTGTTCTCTCCGGCTCCGTCCGTTGCGGTCCGTTGTTGGTTGCGGTGGGGGCCGGCAAGCCCGTCGCCGCGGTCAGGCCGACAAGCCGGGCGTCGACAAGGCGAAGCTGATCCCACACGGTGTCCAGGGCGCCCAGACCAGCCGCGACCGGCGGCTGTGTGGTCTCAGTCGACCCCAGCGACCAGCTCCACCTCGTACCCCTGCCCGTCGGCGAGGTACGCGGCGTAAGTCCCCGGGCCGCCAGCGTGCGGGTGCCGGTCGGGGAAGAGCAGCTCCCAGCCGTGGTCGGGGGCGGCGGCGACCAGTGCGTCCACCGCGGCCGGCGGGCCGGCGTGGAAGGCCAGGTGGTTGAGCCCCGGCGCGAGCCGGTCGTGCACCCGCCCGGAGAGCCCCGGGGACTCCTCGAACACCAGGTAGGTCGGGCCGAGCCGCCAGGACCGGCCGGCCGGCCAGTCCTGGAACGGCGTCCAGCCCAGCTCGCCGAGGAGCCAGCCCCAGCTGCACCGGGCGGCGTCGAGGTCCGGCACCCAGACCTCGACGTGGTGCAGTGCGCCGGTGGTCAGCGCTTCCCGCCCGGCACCCATAGCACATCTCCGTTCGGATTTGCCGTTCTTGACAGGATGAAGAGCAGATCGGAGAGCCGGTTGAGATACTTTGCCGGAAGGGGACTGGTCCGGTCCGGGTCGTGGGCGACCAGCGCCCAGGCCGCACGCTCGGCACGCCGGGCGACCGTTCGTGCCACGTGCAGCAGCGCCGCACCCGCGGTGCCGCCGGGGAGGATGAAGGAGTCGAGCTTGCTCAGGCGTGCGTTGTACTCGTCGCACCAGCCCTCGAGGCGCTCCACGTACTCCTCGGTGACCCGCAGCGGCGGGTACGCCGGCTCCGGCTCGACCGGGGTGGCCAGGTCGGCACCCACGTCGAACAGGTCGTTCTGGATCGAACCCAGGACCGCCCGCAGTTCGTCGTCGAGCTGCCCGAGAGCGATCGCGACGCCGATCGCGGCGTTGCACTCGTCGACGTCCGCGTACGCCGCGATCCGCGGATCGGTCTTCGGCACCTGCTCGTTGTTGCTCAGCCTGGTCATGCCGGCGTCGCCGGCCTTGGTGTAGATGCGCGTGAGGTGGACGGCCATGACGCACAGCCTACGGATACCGGACCTGACGATCCCGGCGCGGCCGGACACCGCCGCCGGCTGGCCGGCCACGGCGGGTCCCGGCGACGCCGGCGATCCCGCGATCAAGGACGTCGACGTGATCCGGGTGGACGGCGAGTCGCGGCTGGTCGGCACGGTGCACGTCGTGGGCGCGAAGAACTCGGCACTCAAGTTGATGGCCGCCGCTTTGCTCGCCCCGGGGCGCAGCGTGATCACCAACGTCCCGCGGATCACCGACATCGCCATCATGGGCGAGGTGCTGCGCCGGCTGGGCTGCGACGTCCGGTTCGACGTGGACGACCCGGTCGATCCGATGGTCGCCGGGGGCGGGGTGGCCCGATCCCGCTCGGTGGCCATCGAGGTCCCGGAGCAGCCGGGCGCCGAGGCCGACTACGACCTGGTCCGCCGGCTGCGCGCGTCGATCTGCGTGCTGGGCCCGCTGCTGGCCCGCCGAGGGTACGTGCGGGTGGCGCACCCCGGCGGTGACGCCATCGGCTCCCGCGGCCTGGACATGCACATCTCGGGGCTGACCCGGATGGGCGCGGACATCTCCGGCGAGCACGGGTTCGTCATCGCCTCCGCCCCGGACGGGCTGTACGGCGCGGAGATCGTGCTCGACTTCCCCAGCGTCGGCGCCACCGAGAACCTGGTGATGGCGGCGGTGCTGGCCAGGGGCGAGACCGTCATCGACAACGCCGCCCGGGAGCCGGAGATCGTCGACATCTGCACGATGCTGAGCCGGATGGGGGCGAGGATCTCCGGCGCCGGCACGTCCACCCTGCACGTGGTCGGGGTGCCCGAACTGCGACCGGTGCGGCACGCCACGGTGGGGGACCGGATCGTCGCCGGCACCTGGGCGTTCGCCGCGGCGATGACCCGTGGGGACGTCATGGTCACCGGCGCGGACCCGGCGTTCCTGGAGGTCGCGCTGGACAAGCTGGTCTCCGCCGGTGGGCTGGTGGAGACCCGGCCGAACGCCTTCCGGGTACGGATGGACGACCGGCCCAAGGCGGTGGACGTGGTGACCCTGCCGTATCCGGGCTTCGCGACCGACCTGCTGCCGATGGCGATCGGGTTGGCCGCGGTCAGCGACGGGGCGTCGCTGATCACCGAGAACATCTTCGACGGCCGGTTCATGTTCGCCAACGAGATGGCCCGGCTGGGCGCGGACATCAAGACCGACGGCCACCACGCCGTGGTACGCGGCCAGGAGCGCCTCTCCGGCGCGCCGGTACGTGCCACCGACATCCGGGCCGGGGCCGGGCTGATCATCGCCGGGCTCTGCGCGGACGGGGTCACCGAGGTCTCGCACGTGCACCACGTGGACCGTGGCTACCCGGACTTCGTCGCCGACCTGCGGGCCCTCGGTGTGGAGGTCGAGCGCGGGACCACCCCGGAGGAACCCGCCGTCACCATCTGAGGGGCTTAGCCTTCGTTCAGGCTCGCCTACTAGGGTGCTGACAGACACTCAATCAGGCGAGGGAGAAGCAGATGGCGGGTCGACTCGCGGTCGTCGGGGCCGGGCTGATGGGCTCGGGGATCGCCCAGGTGGCGGCGCAGGCGGGCTGGCAGGTGACGCTGCGGGACCTGGACGACGCGGCGACCGGGCGCGGGCTGGCCGGGATCCGGAAGTCGCTGGAGAAGTTCGCGGCCAAGGGTGTCATCGAGGCGTCCGAGGTGGAGGGGTCCCTGGGTCGGATCACCCCGACCACCGACCTGGAGGCGGTCGCCGACGCGGACATCGTGGTGGAAGCGGTCTTCGAGCGGCTGGAGATCAAGCACGAGGTGTTCCGCGCGCTCGACAAGATCTGCAAGGCGGACGCGGTGCTCGCCACCAACACCTCGGCCATCCCGGTGACCCAGATCGCCGCCGTGACCGAGCGGCCGGAGGCGGTCGTCGGGACGCACTTCTTCTCGCCGGTGCCGATGATGAAGCTCTGCGAGCTGGTCCGTGGCTACAAGACCAGCGACGAGACGCTGGCCACCGTGAAGGCGTTCGCCGAGGGCATCGGCAAGACGGTCGTGGTGGTCAACCGGGACATCGCCGGCTTCGTCACCACCCGGCTGATCTCCGCGCTGGTGGTCGAGGCGGTCAAGCTGGTCGAGTCCGGCGTGGTGTCGGCCGAGGACCTGGACACCGCCTGCCGGCTCGGCTTCGGGCACGCCATGGGCCCGCTGGCCACCACCGACCTGACCGGCGTCGACGTGCTGCTGCACGCCTCGAAGAACATCTACACCGACACCGCGGACGAGAAGTTCTTCCCGCCGGAGCTGCTGCAGCGGATGGTCACCGCCGGCGACCTGGGCCGAAAGACCGGCAAGGGCTTCTACACCTACTGAGCCGACTCAGGGCCCATGTCGCGATGAGCGTGATGCCTCTGAGGTGACTCAGAGGCATCACGCTCGCGACCGCCCGGGCCCGCAGTCACGGCTGAGGCGGCGGGGAAACCGGCGCTGTCGGCAGCGTGGACGCGGCCGGCGCAACGCAACTCAGCCGTCGCGCTTGGTGGTCCAGCGGAAGGTGGTCAGGCAGAGCACCAGGCCGATCACGCACCACAGAGCCAGCACCAGTGCCACCCGGCCGAGTTCGAACGAGCCGGCCGGCTCCTGCGCGCCGAAGCTCTCCGGCAGGAAGACGGCGCGCAGCCCCTGGCACATCCACTTCAGCGGGAAGAGCGCCGCGACCTGCTGCATCCAGGCCGGCAGGTCGGTGAAGACGAAGAAGACGCCGGAGATGAACTGCAGCACCAGCGCGACCGGGGTGACCACGGCCGAGCCGCTGCGGGCGGTGCGGGCCAGCGACGAGATGGCGATGCCGCAGAGCGTGCAGGCGGTCACCCCGAGGACGGCGACCCAGCCGAAGGTGAACCACTTCGCCGCGGTGCCCGGGAGCTTCAGGTCGAACAGCGCGACCGCGACGGCGAGGAGCAGCGCCGTCTCGACCACCCCGATCGCCACCACCATGATCACCTTGCCGGCGAACCAGACCCACTTCGGCATCGGCGTGCCGCGGTAGCGCTTCAGCACACCCCGGTCCCGCTCGATCGGGATCCAGATGCCGAGGTTCTGGAAGCTCACGGTCATCAGGCCGCTCGCGATCATGCCGGTGATGAAGTACTGGGTGAACCTGACCCCGCCGCCGATCGTGCCGCCGAAGATCGACGCGAAGATCAGGATCATGATGATCGGGAAGCCCATCGTGAAGACGACGGACTCCCGGCTGCGCAGGAACTGGGTGATCTCCAACCGGCCCTGTCGCAGCGCGAGGCCGGCCGGGCCCACCCGCCGGGGACGGGTCGCGACAGTCGGCGCGGCCGGCTTCATCGTGGTGCTCATCGGTGTCCGATCATCCGCAGATAGACGTCTTCCAGGGTCGGCCGGGTCACCGTCAGACCGGGGACCTCGCCGCCGAAGCGCGCGGCGAGTTCCGCCACCAGCGCCGTCGGCGTCGCGCTTTCCGCGCTCTCCAGCGCCCCGTCAGGGGTACGCCAGGAGACCGTGGCCAGGGCCTCCTGCCGATTGCCGAGCCGGTTCGGCGGGGCCACCTCGACCAGCCGGCCGCCGGCGATCACCCCGACCCGGTCGGCCAGTGCCTCGGCCTCGTCCAGGTAGTGGGTGGTGAGCACGATGGTGGTGCCGGCGGCGGACAGATCCCGGACCAGCTCCCAGAACTCGCGCCGGGCCTCGGGGTCGAAGCCGGTGGTCGGCTCGTCCAGGAAGAGCAGCTCGGGGCGGCCGATGATGCCCAGCGCCACGTCCAGCCGGCGCCTCTGGCCGCCAGAGAGGGTGTGCGTCCGGGCCTTCGCCTTGCCGGCCAGCCCGACGCGTTCGACGACCTTGTCCGGGTCGTCGGCGTCCGGGTAGAACGCCGAGAAGTGCCGCACCACCTCGGCGACGGTCAGCTCGTCGAACTCGCCGGTGCCCTGCAGCACGATGCCGACCCGCGATCGCCAGTCGGCGTCCGGGTGGGCCGGGTCCGACCCCAGCACCAAGACCTCACCGGCGTCGCGCTGGCGGTAGCCCTCCAGGATTTCCACCGTGGTGGTCTTGCCCGCGCCGTTCGGGCCGAGCAGGGCGAACACCTCACCCCGATGGACCGCCAGGTCCAGGCCGGCCACTGCGACGTTGTCGCCGTACGCCTTGCGCAGTCCCCGCACGGAGATCGCGAGCTCGTCATCCATGCCGTCAAGTGTGCGACCTCGGCGCCGGGGCGGGTGGCCCGGGGGTGTGGTGGTTCGCGCCATGTCGTCGCACCCGGACCCGGTCGTCCGCTCCATGGAGCTGTGTGGTTTTCCACAACCCATGTGACTGAACGGTAACTTAGACTCCGGCCATGGATGAGAAGGCTCTCCCGGGCCGACTGCCCGAGCGGGACCGACCGTGGGTGATGCGGACCTACGCCGGGCACTCGTCGGCCGCCGCCACCAACGCGCTCTTCCGCCGCAACCTGGCGAAGGGGCAGACCGGCCTCTCGGTCGCCTTCGACCTGCCCACCCAGACCGGGTACGACCCCGACCACCAGCTCGCCGCCGGCGAGGTCGGCAGGGTCGGCGTGCCGGTCGCCCACCTCGGCGACATGCGGGCGCTCTTCGAGGGCATCCCGCTGGCCGACATGAACACCTCGATGACGATCAACGCGCCGGCGATGTGGCTGCTCGCCCTCTACGGCACGGTCGGCGCGGAGCAGGGCGCCGAGCTGGCCCGGTTCGCCGGCACCACGCAGAACGACATCATCAAGGAGTACCTCTCCCGGGGGACGTACATCTTCCCGCCGGCGGCGTCGTTGCGGCTGACCGCCGACGTCATCGCGTACACGCTGCGGGAGATGCCGCGCTGGAACCCGGTCAACATCTGCTCGTACCACCTGCAGGAGGCGGGCGCGACGCCGGTGCAGGAGGTGGGCTTCGCGCTGGCCACCGCGGTCGCCGTCCTCGACGCGGTCCGCGACTCCGGCCAGGTGCCCGCCGAGCGGATGGGCGACGTGGTCCAGCGGATCTCGTTCTTCGTCAACGCCGGGGTGCGCTTCGTCGAAGAGATCGCCAAGATGCGCGCCTTCGGCGCGCTCTGGGACGAGATCACCCGGACCCGTTACGGCGTGGAGAGTCCGAAGCAGCGCCGCTTCCGGTACGGCGTGCAGGTCAACTCGCTCGGGCTGACCGAGGCGCAGCCGGAGAACAACATCCAGCGGATCGTGCTGGAGATGCTCGGCGTGACGTTCTCCCGCGACGCCCGGGCCCGGGCCGTGCAGCTGCCCGCCTGGAACGAGGCGCTCGGCCTGCCGCGCCCCTGGGACCAGCAGTGGTCCCTGCGGATGCAGCAGGTGCTCGCGTACGAGTCGGACCTGCTGGAGTACCCCGACCTCTTCGAGGGATCGCACGTGATGACCGGGCTGGTCGACGAGATCGTCGCCGGCGCCCGGGCCGAGCTGGACAAGGTGCTGGAGATGGGTGGCGTGGTCGCCGCCGTCGAGACCGGCTACCTCAAGAGCGCGCTGGTCGCGTCGCTGGCGGAGCGCCGTCGCCGGATGGAGTCCGGCGCCGACGTGGTGGTCGGCGTCAACCGGTTCACCGAGACCGAGTCGTCGCCGCTGACCGCGGCCGGCGCCGAGGCGGTGGAACAGGTCGACCCGGCGGTGGAGGCGGCCGCCACCGCCTCCGTACGCGAATGGCGGGCCGGCCGGGACGACGCGGCGGTCGACGCCGCGCTGAGCCGGCTGCGCGCGGACGCCGCGACCACCACGAACCTGATGGCGCGACGCTGGAGTGCGTCCGGGCCGGCGTGACCACCGGCGAGTGGGCCGGCGCGCTGCGTCAGGTGTTCGGCGAGTACCGGGCGCCGACCGGCCTCAGCGGTGGCACCGGGGTCAGCGGTGACACCACCCTGACCGGGGTCCGCGAGCGGGTCGCCGCCACAGCGAAGGAGCTGGGCAGCGGCCGGCTGCGACTGCTGGTCGGCAAGCCGGGGCTGGACGGGCACTCCAACGGCGCCGAGCAGATCGCGGTGCGGGCCCGGGACGCCGGCTTCGAGGTGATCTACCAGGCATTCGGCTGACCGCCGGACAGATCGTCGCCGCCGCCGTGGAGGAGGACGTCGACCTGGTAGGGCTCTCGGTGCTCTCCGGTTCGCACCTGGCCGCTGTGCCAGCGGTGCTGGACGGGCTGCGCGCGGCCGGCCGGGCGGACCTGCCCGTGGTGGTCGGCGGGATCATCCCGACCTCGGACGCGGAGACGCTCCGGGCCGCCGGGGTGGCCCGGGTCTTCACCCCGAAGGACTTCGCGCTGACCGGCATCATCGACGAGCTGGTCACCGTCGTCCGACAGGCGAACGGCCTGGACTGAGCCGCCTGCGCCGGTCCTGTAGGAGGTGACCGGGAAGCAGCCGCGCCGCCTTGCGGTGCGGTGCGCGCCCGGACGGGCCGTCAGCGGGCGTCGTAGGTCATGCAGTCGGCCATGTCGTAGTCCGGTCCGACCCCGGATCGACGGCGCGTGGCACTCCAGTTCGGAGTTGTGCCGGCAGTCCGATCGCTGGCAGGCGCCGACCTGCGCGATCAGCTACTCGATGCCTCCGCGCACCGGCATCTCGATGTGACCCGCCAGCACCTCGGAGAGCGTCGCCGGCACCAGCCCACGCTCGGCCAGTCCGGCGAGGATGAACGGCAGCGCCTCGTCGGTCATCGGCGCGTTCGCCTCGGTGACGTGCAGGATGATCACCGAGCCGGGGCGTACCCGGCCCAGCACCGCCCGGACGATCGGCTGCCAGGCCCTGGCGAAGGGGTCGCCGCTGACCACGTCACCGTCGACCACCGTGATGCCCAGCGGCGCCAGCTCGGCCAGCGCGGCGCGGTCGTGGCAGAGACCGGGGAAGCGGAAGTACCGGGTCTGCCGGCCACCGTACGGTGCGATGACGTCGAACGTCCGCGCCACGTCGGCGGTCATCCGATCCCGGTCGATCCTCGGCAGGTGGTAGCAGTCCGCGGTGAAGGCGAGGTGCCCGTAGGTGTGGTTGGCCAGCTCGAAGCGAGGGTTGCCGGCCAGCCGACGGGTCACCTGCGGATACTGCTCCACCCACTTGCCGGTGAGGAAGAAGGTGGCCGGCACCCGCTCCCGTTCGAGCCGGTCGACGATCGCCAGGTTGGCGTACGACCGGACCGCGCCGGAACGAAGCTGGTACCGCATCGCGTCGGTCAGGTCCGCGTCGAAGGTGAGCGCCACCCTGTTGCCCGTACGCGGACCGTGGTCGACCACCGGCGGGAGACCTCCCGGCCGGGTCGCGCCCGGCTCGTCCGGGCCGGGCCCGTTCGCGCCCGCGGTTGTCGCCGTGCCCGGGATGCCCGGAGCCGCCGTCCCGTCCGGCCGGGGCACGCCCGACGGTGACGACGTGGCAGTCTGCGGCGACCCGGGCGGGGTGTCCGCTACGGGCCGCGTCGTCGCGGGTGTCCGGAGCACGGCGGCGCGTACCGATCCGGGCGGCGGGACCGGGCCGGCGAGCAGCGCCACCACCCCGGCCAGGGCGGCGACGGTCGCGACGAGCGGAACGCGGGAGTTCTTCACGGTCACCCGGTGATGATCGCAGCGAGGTGGGGGACGGCGTGCCCCCGGATCATCCGCCGCGGGGTGGGCGGGCTCCTGGCGCCGGCGGATGTTCGCGAAGTTGACGGCGCGATGTCGGGTTAGCGGTCGGGGTCGGTCCGTGGATGTGACCGGTGGCATCGTGGGGGCGGAATCGTGGCCGGGCCGGGGTCGTTACACCCTGCGTACGACCGAGTAGGGCCGGCTGAGCTGGCCCGATGGACGGGCCCCTGGGTTGGAATGATGGTGGGCCACCGGTCGTTACACATGGTCCCGGCGCCGCGGATCCCCCGCCCGGCACTCGGTTGACCTTCCCCCTGATCTTTGTTTGGTGCCTGACGGTGCCGCGCCCTTTGCCGACCCCCCGGTCGGCATCCCGGGCGTCGACCCCCGAATGGAGTTTTCCTGATGAACACGAACATTCTGCGTAAGAGTGTGCTTGGTGTTGCTGGTCTGGCGTTCGCCGGTGGTGTGGTCGCCGGTCCGATGACCGCCGTTGC
>JAEVHO010000050.1 GCA_016802835.1 Micromonospora sp. ATA32
GCGCCGGGCGAGCCGCCGGCGGGGCCGGTGCCGCTGACCTGGCCGCCGCGCGCTCCGCACGGGACTGACCGGCCGGTGGACGCGCCGATCAGGCCGGCCGCGCCGGCCCCCGACGGGACCGACGACCGGGACTGAGCGGTGCCGGGATCGGCCGGGCGTGGGTGAGACGGCCGGTGGCCCACCGCGCTGCCGACGCGGAGGGCCACCGTCACCGGGGGATCGGTGCTACCTGCGATGCCTGAGGTAGTGAGGCCAGATTATCGCCGAAGGATGCCACTCGCGAGATCTGTCCATTTGGTGCAACTTTCGCCTCGGCGGCGCAGCGGGTCAGTCGGCCGGCAGCACCGGCTGCGCGTCACCGCGCAGCACCGGCAGCCGCCGGTCGTCGCGTCGCACCGGCAGCACCACCAGGAGCAGCAGGCTGAGCAGCACGTAGGCGTTGCGGACCAGGAACTCGCCGGGCGTGTCCGTCCGCGCCGGGGCCACCCCCCCAGTCGAAGAAGGTCACCACCCCGTAGATGACCACGACGGACGTGCCGACGGCCAGCGCGAGGAACCACCACCGGCGGCGGGCCCCCTCGACGGTGCCCCGGTCGGCGCGCAGCGCCGCGTCCACCAGCACCACCACCGCCGGGATGAACCAGTAGATGTGGTGGGTCCAGGTGATCGGGCTGACCAGCGCGCCGACCAGACCGGTCAGCGTCAGACCGGTGAGCGGGTCGCCCGCCCTGGCGGCTCGGACCGCGCGCCACAGCCCGTAGCCGGCGGCGACGACGACCAGCGCCAACCACAGCAGCTGATCCGGCTTCTCGGGCGCGCTGAACCGGCTGAGCAGTCCGAACAGGGACTGGTTGCCGGTGTAGTCGGTGCGACCGACCCGGTTGGTCGCCCACAACTCGTGAGTCCAGAACCGCCACGAGTCGTCCGGCGCCACCGCCGCCGCGACCAGCGTCGCGCGGCGGCGGTGACGCTCGCGACCAGCGCCGCCCGCCACCGCCGGGCGGCCAGCAGGTAGACGATGAAGATGCCGGGGAACAGCTTGAGCGCCGTCGCCAGCCCCACGCCCACGCCGGCCCACCGCCGCTCCCCCGGTACGGCGAAGAGCAGGTCGGCCAGGATCAGCACGACCAGCAACATGTTCACCTGACCGAAGGTGATCGTCTCGCGGGTGCTCTCCACGGCGAAGACCAGCAGCACCGCCACGATGGTGGTGAACACCCGGGGCAGGTGGTGCCGGGAGATCACCGGGTCGACCAGCCAGCGTGTCGTCACCACCACGCCGATCGCCGTCAGGATCGTGAAGATCGCGATGGTGGTGCCCAGCCTGGGCAGCGCGAAGGGCCACAGCAGCAGGGCGGTGAACGGCGGGTAGGTGAAGTAGAGCTCCCCCTGCACCCGGTCCGGCTGCACGTAGTCGTAGAGCGGGTTGCCGGCTCGCCACCAGTCCATGGCGCTCATGTAGATCTTCAGGTCCAGGAAGTCGTGCCGCAGGCCGGGCACGTACAGCGCCGGGAGCACGGCCACGAGTGCCAGCACCGTGACGACGCGACGGACCGTCTGGCCGATCGAGTTGTCCTCGCTGACGGCGGGCGCGATGGGTTCGGCTGGCACGTGGAAACCCTAGCGGTCCGATCCCCCGACGGTGCCGAGGCGCGGGCACCTGGGCTGCGCGTAGTCTGGGCCGGTGGCTGACCTTCTCGTCTGGATCGACTGTGAGATGACCGGCTTGGACCTTGGCCGGGACGCGCTGATCGAGGTCGCCGCGCTCGTCACCGACCCCGACCTCAACGTGCTCGGCGAGGGGGTCGACGTGGTCATCCACGCCGACGAGGCGGCCCTGGACGGGATGCCGGAGATCGTCCGGACGATGCACGGCAAGTCCGGGCTGACCGAGGAGGTCCGCCGGTCCACGGTCACCCTGACCGAGGCCGAGGACATGGTGCTCGACTACGTCACCAGCCACGTCAAGGATCCGCGTACCGCCCCGCTGTGCGGCAACTCGATCGCCACCGACCGGGGGTTCATCACCCGGGACATGCCGCGCCTCGACGCCCACCTGCACTACCGCATGATCGACGTCTCCTCGATCAAGGAGCTCTGCCGTCGCTGGTACCCCCGGGTGTACTTCGGGCAGCCGCAGAAGGGTCTTGCCCACCGGGCACTGGCCGACATCCGGGAGAGCATCCGCGAGCTGGAGTACTACCGGCGGACGATCTTCGTCCCGCTGCCCGGGCCGGACGTGGAGAGCGCCAAGGCGATCGCCGCCGAGCTCTGACCGTCGCGGGGGCTGCCGCGGCCCGGCAGGCCCCGTGCGGCCGACCCTGACGAGGGGCGGAGCCAAACCCCGGCCGTGTGGATCGATCGGCCGGAACCCGCTGGACGTGGCGGCCACAGGTGTGGCTATTATTAGTCCGCGCCCCGCCCGGGTCGTCGACCTGGCGCGGAGAGCATGGTGGCTGTAGCTCAGTTGGCAGAGCACCGGGTTGTGGTCCCGGTTGTCGTGGGTTCAATTCCCATCAGTCACCCCAGATGACGAAGCCCCCTCCCGCCGGAGGGGGCTTCGTCGTGTCCGGTGCCCGTCAGGGGGTCGGCGTCGCGCTGGGCGTGTCGGTCGGCGTCGCCTCGGCGCCCGACGCGGCGTCCGGGTCGTACGGCAGCGCGCTGCCCTTGACGTAGTCGTCCCAGCTCATGTTCCAGTCGGTCCAGCCGTTGCCGTTCTGCAGCTTCCGCTCGGTGCCCTTCACGGTGATGGGGTCACCGACCCGGGTGTTGGCGAACAGCCAGGAGCCGTCGGCCATCGAGACGTTCACGCAGCCGTGCGAGACGTTCACGCGGCCCTGCTGCCCCTCAGACCAGGGGGCGGCGTGGATGAACTCACCACCCCAGGTGAGCCGCTGGGCGAAGTCGATCTGCGTCCGGTAGCCCTCCTCGGGCCCCAGCTCCGCCATGGTGTCGAACACCGTCTTGCGGAGCTTTTCGATGACCACCATGGTGCCGCTGGACGACGGGGTGGTCTTCTTGCCCAGGCTGACCAGGATGGTCTTGACCACCCTGCCGTCCCTGGTGACGGTCATCCGCTTCGTCCTGTTGTCGACCGTCATCACCAGCGACGGGCCGATCTTGACGTCCACGGTCAGGTCGGCGCGGCCGTACCAGCCGTCGCCCATCGGCAGGCCGCCCGCCTGAATCCGGTAGGAGACCGTGCTGTTCGCCTTCCAGAACTCCTTCGGGCGGTAACGGATCTCGGTCGGGCTGACCCAGTGCCAGATCCCCTCCTGGGCGGGGCTGGAGGTCACCGTCATCCGGCGCTGCACGTCGTCGCGGTAGTCCTCCGGTACGGCCCGGCTGAACTTCACGATCAGCGGCATGCCGACCCCGACCACCTGGTTGTCACCGAGGAAGCTGCTCACCCGGATCTGCTTGTCCGGCTTGGCCATGGTGGTGAAGGTGCTGGTCGCCTTGGCCGGCTTGCCGTCGTCGCCGGTGGCGGTCACCGCGGCGGTGTAGGTCTGGGCGTACTCCAGGGCGCCGGTGGGCAGCCAGCTCTTACCGTCCGCGGCGAGCTCGCCCTCGACGACCTTGCCGGCCGAGTCCTTCAGCTCGAAGGTGGTGTCCTGGGCGTCCTTCGTGGTGAAGGTGATGCCGGTCGAGGCCGGCACGTCCTTCGCGTCGGCCGTGGGCTCAGTGATGGTGGCGGCCGCCTTGGGGGCGCTCTCGCCCTCGCCACCGCCCTGCCACGACGACGGCTTTCCGCCGCCGGAGTGGGTGCAGGCGGAGGTCAACGCCAGCGCGGCGGCGAGGATCCCCGCCGCCAGCACCCGGCGTCGCCCGCCGCGCCGGGCGCCACCGCGCCGGTTCAGCTCGTCCTGGGCAGCTCGCATGATTCCCTCACAGTCCTGGTCCCCGGTCCCCATCGTCTCTTACTGACGCACCAGGAGAGATACCCGTTGCGGGACGTGAAGAGAAACACTGGGACCATCATGCCGGAATATTGCTAAAATCCGGCCTTTTGCGAGTGTGGCTCGCCTCCGCGGCCACCACGGACGGTCACAGCGCCGGCCCGGCACCGCCCTCGGGGACCGGCAGCGCGCTGCCCTTGACGAACTCCGACCAGCTCAGGCTCCACGCGGTCCAGCCGTTGCCGGCCACCACCTTCCGTTCGGTCCCCTTGATCGTGATCGGGTCGCCGATCATCGTCTGCTGGAACAGCCACCGGGCCTGGGCGGCGGAGACGTTGACGCAGCCGTGTGAAACGTTCTGCCGCCCCTGCACGTGCTCGGACCAGGGCGCCGAGTGGATGTACTCGCCACCCCAGGTCAGCCGCTGCGCGAAGTCGATCTCGGTGACGTACCGGTTCGCCGGGTCCGGGTCGTCCCGGGTGTCGAAGACGGTGGACTCCTTCTTCTCCATCACCACCATGGTGCCGCTGGAGGAGGGGGTGCTCTTCTTGCCCAGGCTGACCGGGAGGGTGCGGACCAGCTGCCCGTCCTTGTACACCGTCATCTTCTTGGTCGCGTTGTCGACCTTCATCACGAACGACCGGCCGATCTTCGCCGTCGCGCTCCGGTCGACGTCGCCGTAGCGGCCGTTGCTCAGCGGCATCCCGCCCAGCGCGATCCGGACGCTGATGGTGGTGCCCGGCTTC
This sequence comes from Micromonospora sp. ATA32, assembly GCA_016802835.1. Classification (GTDB taxonomy): domain Bacteria; phylum Actinomycetota; class Actinomycetes; order Mycobacteriales; family Micromonosporaceae; genus Micromonospora. The sequence goes on from JAEVHO010000050.1 coordinate 4,646, forward strand.
CAGTACTCCGGGGCGCGGTAGTAGGCCTGGGTGCCGTTGTAGAGCCAGTGCCAGGCACCCGGCTGCGGCGGGTCGGTACGGACGAACATCCGCTTCTGCGCCGCGGCCCGGTCCTTCTTCGGGATGCCGGGGTGGAACTCGGCGACCACCGGCATACCCACGCCGTAGGTCTTGTCGTCGAAGAGGTAGAGCCCGGAGCCGATGGTGGAGCGCGGCTTGGTCATCGTGGTGAAGGTGCTGGTGCCCTGAGCTGGGCCGCCGTCGGGGCCGGTGCCGGTGACGGTGGCGGTGTAGCGGGTGCCGTACTTCAGCGGCGCGGACGGGACCCACGAGGAGCCGTCGAGGCGCATCTTCCCCGCGACCGGGGTGCCGCTGTCGGTGGCCAGCGTGACGCTGGACATCTTCCCGCCGCTCGGCAGCGTCGCGCTGATCTCGGTGCTGACCGGCTTGTTCTTGGCGCCGTTGCCTGGGCTGACCGGCAATGTCGACGAGGCCGGCGACGCCGGTGCGGACCCCTCGGACGCGGCGGACGATGCGCTGCTCCCGGGCGCCGGCCCCGTGCCATCGACGAAATCGGCCTTCTTCCGGTCGTCACCGCACCCGGTCAGTGCCAGCGACACCACCAGGGCCAGGGCACCCACCATCGCCCCGGCCCGCCCGAACCTGCCCATCCCCACCTCTGTTCTCGCGTACCTGGCGGACATCGTGCCGCATCCGGGGCGGAGCTTGGACCCCTCGGCGCTCATCGCCGTCCGTTTTACACCTTATTGTCCGATAAGCTCGACCGAAGAGGGGAGTCGGGTATCGGATTGGAACCCCCCTCAGAGGCCGTGCTAGGGTTCTCTCCGTTGCCAACGAGCGCCGCTAGCTCAACTGGCAGAGCAGCGGACTCTTAATCCGCGGGTTCGGGGTTCGAGTCCCTGGCGGCGCACCAGCAGCATCCAGGGGACATAGCCAACTGGCTATGTCCCCTCGATCATGGGTGTGGCGCGCGTGGGACCCCCTCATGCCCCCGTTTTCGAGGTCGCATCGCCGGCCTGAGCTGGGCAAACATTGATCAAAGCATGCGGATTCGTGCTTGACTTCGCTCTGGTGCCTGGAATGCTTTGTCCTCGTGTCGGTCTATGCATTCGATGGCGTCCGTCGTGAGTTGCTGGTCGTGTGGCCAACGGCGCTGGGCTGGGATGCCCATGTCGCCGCACAGCTTCGACCTGCCGTCTCGCCCGAGCAGGCAGGTCGCCCTTCGGGCGAGCTGACCCGGTTGTCCCGGGCGTTGTGGGACACCTACGTCCGGCCGGCGGGGGACGGCGACGACGACCAGGTGCAGTTGGGTGTCGTGCTCGACGCCGTGCAGAAGCCGAACCTGCCGGATGCCGTCGGGCAGTTGCTGGTCTCCTACGACCCGGTCGAGGAGACGGCGCATCGCCTCGGTCGGGTGCTGCACGAGGTCGGTGATGCGGCGCTGACGGAGGCGGTGGTGGGCGAGGTGCGCTGCGAGGTCGACGCGGTGCGTCGGGCCGACTTGGGGGATCTGTCCGGTCGGGCAGTTCAGGCGGCCTCGATGGACCGCCTTGACGCGTCCCCGGTCCAGGTCAGCGCAGCGAACGAGATCCTGCGCAACGATCCGCTCGGTGGTGAGTTGCTGTCCGCGGCGGTCGACCCCGCTGCCGCGTGTGTGGCTGCGGCGCACTGGCTGGTCGCCGCGGCGGTCGTTGCCGCCGACGAGGCAGGCAACAGCCCGGCCGGCGTGTTCGCCGAAGCCGACGACATCGAAGCCGTCTCGGTGGAAGTGCCGACGCTGGTGGTGCGACGGCTCCTGGACGACGGGGCACCCGCGCGCCGGGTGGTGATGGATCTGCTTCGCGCCGCTGTCGCCACCAGCGAGGGTGTGATCGTCGACCCGGACGCGGTAGCCGCCGATCACGCCCGGCTCAAGACGCTGATCGCCGAACTGCCCGCCGACCAGCAAGCGGAGGTACTGGCATCGGAACCGGTGCGGTCCACCTTGCTGGATCCGCGCCGCCCGGCCCGGGATCTGCTGGAACACCTGCTCGACGGGATTGCGTCGTGCCGGCTGCTGTTCGCCGAGTACGCCGACGATGAACTCGACGACGAGGACGACGATGACGAGCCCGACGCGGAGTCGTTCAGTGGGGGCGAGGCCGCGCTGGATGAGGCGAAGGACCAGGTGCTCGAGTTCGCGGTGCTGGTTCGCCAAGAGGCCGAGGAGTCACGCGACCGGCTGAACTGACCCGGTCTCGCGGCGTGTCCAGCCTGTCGCCGTGCTCGATCGGAGCGGCCGGCACGGGCCAATAGCGGACCCATCAGCCGCACGTTGAACTCTCTGTGATCAGGTACGGGTGTGTTCCGGCATTGCGTTGGCCGGTGATGACCGCTGCATCGGGCACGCTGGCCGCAACCTCCTGGATGCCTGATCAATCAACTCATCGGGGCCGTTGAACAACTGCGCGAGTTCGTCGACGGTGTCGCCGCCGGCGTGGCGCAGCCAGTCCTCGACCTGCCCGAGCAGGTGGGCCAGGTCATCGGCCTCGTCAAGGTGCATCGTGACCACAGGGTCGTGGGTGGGTGTGGTCATTGGCCCAACCGCCCCCATCCGCTGGTGCCCGGCTGCACGGAGAGGTTCTCGTCGGCCACCACCACGTCGGCCACGTGCAGGCTGCGGCGAGATGGTCGCAGATCGAGGCCAGGTCCCCGTCGGCGAACCGGCCGGCGATCGCGGCCAGGCCCAACGCCTCGTCGACACGCTGCGCGCCCAGGACCGCGGCCAACTCCACCGCGTGGGCCATCTTCGCGCGTACCCGCGCGACGCCGGTGGCGCCAGCCTCGATCAGCCACCGGTGCGCGCCCTCACCTAGAGCGAGGAACGCCTCCTCGGCTGAGGTGCGGGCACGCGGCCGCGGCGGCCGCGGCAAGTTCCCACCCGGATGGTGCGGATAGTGCTCGTCGGCGAGTCTGCCCATCCTGGCGCTTCCCCACGATCGACGGCATTTCTAGGTAATACACGATCTTGGGCTGAAAGCTGAGCAAAGCCCCACTTTCAACGCGTGTCGATCAGGAAAGGATGGAAACTCGGGCTAGGGCTGGTCGGCGTCCGCGATCGTCACCAGGCCGCTGAGTCCGCGCGCCAGTCGGACCGGCCATCCCGCCACAAACTCGGCGGGCCCGTCGACTGCAAAGTCGGCGCGCAATTGGTCTGGTGCGCTCGCGTATCTGCGTACCCACGCGACGATTTCGGCAGGCTGCACGCGCCGAGCCACCCCCAACGCTTCGGCAGCGCGGGCATTGCACTCCTCCTGACCGGGAACGACATCGACGATGAGGGTCGGCCGGCCGCTGAAAATTGCCTCGTTGAGGGTGAACCAGCCGGCCTTGCCGATGACCAGGTCGCTGGCCGCCAGAAGCACGTCGAAGTCGTCGGACGACCCGCGCACCAGGCACGGCCGGTGGACCGCGATCTCGTGGAAGCGCGCCAGCAGCGCCTTGTTGTCTCCCGCGTTGAGGATCAACTGCACATCCAGGTCGCTGTCGGCCAGGTGCCGGGCGGCCGCAAGCACCCCTTGCCCCAGCCCCGCACCGCCCGCGGTGAGCAGCACGGTGAACCGCTGGCCGAGACCGAGCACCTCACGGGATTCCGCCCGCTGCCGGCGCGCCTGAAGTGCAGGTAGGACGGGGGCGCCGACGACGGTGACGTCGAGCGTGGGCCCCAGCACCCGGACGGCATGCTCCCGGGTCCCCGGATCGGTCAGCAGCAGGCGGTCGTACCGGCCGTGGAACCAGATCCTGTTGACCGCTCCGCTGTCCGTCACGAGCGGCACGACCGGTACATCCCGACCGGCCAGCCGCCGCGCGCACAGGTACGCGGCCACCGGATGGGTGGCGATCACGAGATCAGGTGCCATCCGCCGCAACCAGTTTCCCGCCGATCTGCCGAAAGCGAGGTCCGACAACCCGCAAACGATGCCCGGCCACCTGCTTGCAACCTGGTAGAGCCCGTGGTGCGGATGCCCGCGGAAGCGGCTGGTGGACCACCGGTAGGCGGTGCGCAACGCGCGATCGAGGCGTAGCAGCGGGAAGAGGTGAACGCAGATGTCCTCGACCGCCACCTCAAGGTCAGGATTGCGCCGGCGAAGCAGACGGCCAACGGCCTCGGCTGCCCGCATGTGGCCGTGTCCGAACGGCGCGCCGACGACGAGCACCCTGTGCATTTCCCTGCCAGCCACCCTCGACTTCCCCCGCCACCGTTTGCCGCCAGCCGTCTCGGCCCGAGGGATGCTGGCGCACGGACGCGACCCCCTCGGCGTGGTCACGCGTCAACGACTCACTCGCAACACCGGCCAGTCTTTCCGTGGTCCCGCCCGTATCCCCGGATCGTTCCGGCGTATACCTGACCGGGGCCGAGCTCCGACTCTGGCGGGCTGCCCTGATGCTTCCGACGCTGCCGGCGCAGTCCGACTTGCGCAGGTGGATCACAGCGACCGCGAGAGCGTCCTGGCCGCGGTTGTGGGGTACCGGAACGGACCGGGGGCGGTAGAGCATCTGCCGTTGCGTCCGCTGTGGCTGTGCCGCCGATGCGGGCAACCGTGGCCCTGCGGTGCGGCGAAGCTCGCGCTCGTTGCTGAATACCAGGACGCGCCGGTGAGCCTGTTTCTCTACCTGGCCGCCTGCCTGCACGACGCGATCGACGATCTGCACCGACTCAACCCGAGCGTTACGGGCAGCGCCGCCGACATGTTCGACCGGTTCCTCGGCTGGCCCGCCCGGCACACCCACGCCTACCGCCTCACCACCTTCGAAGGCGCGCGGACCGAGGAGCCGTCACCCTGAACGGCATCGGTTTCATCGACGCGACTGGCTATCCGGCGATTGCCCGTTGCTTCCATACCGTGGTCATGCAGCCGACCAGCTTCTGCAACCTCGACTGCACCTACTGCTACCTGCCCGACCGCAGGTCCCGCCGCCTCATGAGCGATGCGGTCGCCCAGACGTGCGCCGAATCGATCGCGCAGCAGAACAGCGACTTCCCCGTGAGTGTCGTGTGGCACGGGGGCGAACCCACCGCCACACCCCTCGACGTGTTCCGGGATCTGCTGGTCCCGTTCGAGGAGTTGCGGCGTGCGGGGAGGGTGCGTCATGAGATTCAAACGAACGCCACACTGATCAACCGGCGGTGGTGCGAGCTGCTCTCTGCCTACGGATTCGACATCGGGGTGAGCATCGACGGACCCGGCCGGCTGAACCGTAACCGCCTGGATCGGGCCGGCAAGCCGACGGACGGCCGGACCCTGCGTGGGATGCGGACCTTGGCCGAGGCTGGTCTGCAGTATTCGGTGATCTGTGCCGTCACGCCGGAGACCATCGACCAAGCCGACGCCCTCGTCGACTTCTTCACCGGGCTGCCGGGCTGCCAGTCGGTGGGCTTCAACATCGAGGAACAGGAAGGCGCCGACCGGACCCCGGTGACCGAGGAGTCCACGTACCGATTCTGGCTCCGCCTCGTCCAACGCCGTGTCAACGGCAGCCCACTGCGGATCCGTGACCTGGACCGGCTGGCCGATTACCTCGCCGCGACCCGCGCCGGGCACGTTGACCACGCCCCGTACGAGCCGATCCCCACCGTCTCCTGGGACGGTCGGGTTGTGCTTCTGTCACCGGAACTGCTCGGCATCACCGAGCCGCACTACGGCGACTTTATCGCCGGCAAACGTCCTCGACGAGCCGATCACCGCCATGCTCGCCCGCGCCGGCGGCCTGCGCTACGTCACCGAATTCGTCACCGCGCTCAACGACTGCGCCGACCACTGCACCTTCTACGACTTCTGCCGCGGCGCCCAGGCCGGCAACCGCTACTTCGAGCACGCGACGTTCACCGCCCGCGAGACCACCTACTGCCGCACCACCCGACAAGCCCTCGTCCGCGCCGCCGCGGACACCTCACCCCTCAAGGAGGACCACCATGACCAACCCCCTGGCGACCCTCGTCAACGCCGCACCGGAACAACTCGCCCGCCTCGGCGTCCACCCGGACCGGTCGGTAGCGTCAATCGACGCGGCGAAGTTCGACAACCGTCCCGCCTGGGCCAACAAGGGCAAGTTCGACAGCCGGCCCGGCTGGGACAACTGGAACAAGAAGAAGTAACCCGCCGACACGCGGGAACAATCGGACGTGTGGGGTGGCGTGCCCACCCCGCGCCCACCCAGGTTGAGGACACATGCGCACCACGACAGTCGGCGACGTGAGGATCCTGCTGCCGGATCTCGACCCGGACGACCTCGACAATGTGATTGACCTGGCCGATGGCCTCACCGAGGCCCTCGTCGAGGGTGCGTCGTGGCGCGGTGTTCAGCTGGAGGACTGCCGCATCCGCAGCAGCCGGATCACCGGTTGCGACCTCAGCGAGAGCACCTGGGAAGCCGGCAGCCTCTACGGCTGCGAAGTCACCCGCACCGACTTCTCTGGGGCGGCCCTGGTCGGGATGACGATCGAACGATGCGCGATCACCGGCTCACGGTTTACCGGCACCAGGCTCACCGACGTGCGCCTCAAGGACGTCCTGTTCGACGGCTGCCGCTTCGACTACGCCACCCTTCAGCGCGTCTCCGCCGCCGGTTCGGTCGCCTTCACCGACTGCGTCGTCACCCACGGCACCTGGTCCACCTGCCGGCTTCCTGGAATCGCGCTGAGGTTCTGCGACCTCGCCGGCCTGGAGCTGGACTCCTGCCACCTCCACGGCACCGACCTGCGAGGCAGCCGCCTCCGCGGGCTCAAGACGCCACTCGACAACCTGTCTGGCGTCACCCTCGCGGAGGGTCAGCTTCCTGACCTCACCGACCTGGCCGTCGCCGCCTTGGGCCTGACCGTGCGCAACGATTGACTTCAGGGGGCACCGTGGCCGCTGACGCCGTCCCGACTGGCAGCCAGGACACGATCCTCGTCTGCATTCGAGGCAACTCCGGCTCGGGTAAGAGCAGCATTGCCCGGGAGCTGCGGCGTCGGCATGGCCGGGGCTGCGCCCTGGTCGAGCAGGACTACCTGCGCCGCATCGTGCTGCGCGAGCGGGACAAGCCCGGCGGCGCGGCACCTGCGTTGATCGGGCAGACCGTCCGGTTTGCGCTCGACCACGGCTACCACGTGGTGCTGGAGGGCATCCTGCACGCCAGCCGCTACCGGCCGATGCTGGCGGGCCTGCGGGACGGTCATCGGGGGCGGTCGCTGTTCTGCTACCTCGACGTGTCCCTGCCCGAGACCCTGCGCCGGCACCTCACGCGCCCGCAGGCCGGCGAGTTCACCGCCGAGCACATGAGTGGCTGGTACGCCGCCCACGACATCCTCGGCTGGCCCGACGAACTGGTCCTTCCGGAATCCACCAGGCTGGAGAATGCCGTCGAGGCTATTGCCGCAGCCGCCGGGCTACCCCAGACCGGGCGTGACGACGACGTGCTCCCGATCGTCCCGTAACCCGCGGGGGAAGCCCGGCGGCGGGCGCTGGCGGGTCGGGCGCGATTGTCTGCTGTGCCATGGACGAGCGAGTCGGCCCGAGAGCCGCTGCTCAAAGGCAGCGGAGGCCGGTGAGGCTCGTGTCGTTACGCCTGCTCGAGCCAGTCCCTGATGACAGTGAAGTCGCGTTCGGTCAGGCCGTGACGTGGGTCGACCCGATGCAGCAGAGCTGGGCCGTGGTGATGGGCGGACACCCAAACGCGATCGGCAGGGGAGATCTCGTCGTCGACCCAGACGAAGGGACGCCCATGCGCCCACTCGACCGGGCCACGCGTCTTCCAGTGCAGGACGCCGTCCTCGTCTGAGTCGGGCCAGCCCACCACCGGCAGAGCCGGTGGTCCGAGCAGCGGCGCCAGCACGTCGGTCGCGTCGCTCATCCACGTCGACGAGGAGCTTCGCGGCGAGCTCTACGACCTGGCCGCGCTCGGTGCGTCCCGGTGGCGGCAGCTCGGCTACGCGTTGCGGCAGTTGGACCGGGCCTGGGTGCTCCGCGCCGAGTTGCGGGCGCCAGCCGTCGGTCGGACGCGGTTCCGGCGATGACGGCGGCCGCGCTGCTCGGCACGGTTGCCTGGCCGGTCGCGGTCGGGCTGCTGGTGCTGTTGCTCGTGCTGACCGGAGTGCTCTGCTGGGTCCTGGCGAGCGCGGCCCGGACCCGGCGTCTCGCCAGTCTCATAACGGCCTACCGGAGCCGCGCGGGGAGCGCGCCGCACGACGGTGAGCCGACCGGGTGACGCAGCGGCCCCTGCGCAGCCCGTCGAGTCGATCAAGAGCGGCTACTCGTCGCGGCGTCAACTAGTAGTTGACGATGATCACGCGTCAACATAGAGTTGACGCATGACGAACCCACTTCCGGTGAGCAACCCGGTCCGGCTCGACGACCTGATCGACGCCATCAAGAAGGTGCACACCGACGCGCTCGACCAGCTGACCGACGCGGTCATGGTCGCCGACCACATCGGCGACGTGGCCGACCACCTCATCGGCCACTTCGTGGACCAGGCCCGGCGCTCCGGCGCATCCTGGACGGAGATCGGCAAGAGCATGGGCGTCACCAAGCAGGCGGCCCAGAAGCGCTTCGTGCCGAAGGGCTCGACCGAGGCGGCGGCGCTCGACCCGAACGCCGGATTCGGCCGCTTCACCGACCGGGCCCGCAACGTGGTGGTGGCCTCGCAGAATGAGGCCCGGGCGAGCGGACACGACCAGATCCGCCCCGAGCACCTGATCCTGGGGCTGCTGGCCGAGCCGGAGGCGCTCGCCGCGAAGGCGATCGTCGGCCGGGGCGTACCGCTGGAGACCCTGCGGCAGGCCGCGACCACCGCCCTCCCGCCGCCGGCCGACCAGGTCCCGGACCTGATCCCGTACGACGCGCGGGGCAAGAAGGCCCTGGAGCTGACCTTCCGGGAGGCGCTGCGGCTCGGTCACAACTACGTCGGCACCGAGCACCTGCTGCTCGCTCTGCTGGAGTTCGAGGACGGTGCCGGCGTACTTGCCGGGCTGGGTCTCGACAAGGCGGCCGTGGAGGCGGACCTCACCGCCGCCATCGCCGCCGCGGCCGCCGCGAAGCAGGAGTGACCGCGTGCGCCGCCGAGCAGGATTGACCGGCGTGGGGGACGAGCGCCCCCCACGCCGGACCGGTCAGCCGGCGGTGGGGAAGCCGTACCGAACGACGTGTTCCGGGTCGGTCGGGTCGACCTGGCGGATGCCGGCCTCGGCGAGCCGCTTGTTGACCTCGTCGAGCTGCTCGCGCACCAGCCGGGCCTCCTCCTCGGTGACCCGGCCCCGGTGCGGCCGGCCGGCGTGCTCGATGGTGCCGTAGTCGACCTTCTCCGGGCCCCGCCGCGCCTTCGGCGGCCTGACCCGCTCGGCGGTACGCAGCAGCTGCGCCATCGGCACGTCGGTCGCCATCGCGTCGAACTCGCTGGCGGTCAGCACCACCCGACGCGGTTCACCGCCGCCGTGCCGGTCGTGGATCTCGACCACCGCGACGTCCAGCGCGGCGTCGTCGATGTTCTCCACCTCGACCGGGGTGGCGTCCAGCTGCACGGGCCCGGCCACCAGGTCAGGGTGCTCCAGGACGACGACGCGGACCACCTCGTCGTCGTGCTGCAGAACCGTGCCGCTGAAGTCGGAGACGTGGATCGTCTTCTTGCCCATGCGCGGAGCTTCTCCTGTCGTGGCCGGAATTTCGGACCAGAAGAAATTACCCGACAGGTGTGCGAAAGCCCCCGGTGGACCGTCCTGGTGTGTCGTTGATCCGGTCGTGGTCGAGGCGGCAAGTGGTGTGTCAGCGCGCGGAGAGGCCGCGTCGGGTGGAGACGCCCGCCGGGAGTTCGTTGAGCTCACCCCAGGAGAGCGCGGCGCGGGCCCCACGGTACGGCGGCTGGTCCGGGAACCGTCCGGCGGCCTCCGTGGCCCGCCAGGTTCGCTCGGGGTCCTGCTGGTACCGGTCATTCGGCTGATTCGGCATGACCATACCGTCCCAAAGAAAGTTGTACATGTATGGAAATAGCTATGACGCTCGATCGATGTCTCAGGTTCCCGCCACCGGCAACCGGATCACGAACCGGCAGCCATCGGTGATGTTCTGTACGTCTACCCGGCCGCCGTGCGCCTCAATTAGCCCGTGCACGATCGCCAGACCCAGTCCGCCGGACCCCTCCGGTCCACCGTTGCCCGGTCGCGGGGTCCGCGCCGGCTCGCCCCGGAACGCCACGTCGAACACCCTGGGCAGGTCGCCCTCGGGAATGCCGCCGCAGGTGTCCGCGACGGCCAGCCAGGCGCTGTCGGTGTCCCGCCCGGCGTCCACCCGGACCGTGCCGTCCTCCGGGGTGTAGCGGATCGCGTTGAGCAGCAGGTTGCCCACCACCCGGGCCAGCTCCGGCTCGCTGGCGAGCACGGTCGGCCAGCCGGACTCGGCCGCCTCCAGCCGGATCCGGCGGGCCGCCGCCAGCGGCGCGGTGCTGGCCAGCGCGTCGGAGACCACGTCGCCGAGCGGGACCGCCGACAGCGACAGCCGTAGCGCGCCGGCATTGATCCGGGAGAGCTCGAACAGGTCGTCGACGAGACGGGTCATCCGGTCGGTCTCCACCCGGATCCGGCGGTGGTACTCGTCCACCGTCGACGGATCGTGGACCACCCGGTCCTCCAGCGCCTCGGCCATCGCCCGCAGCCCGGCCAGCGGCGTACGCAAGTCGTGCGAGACCCAGGCGACCAGGTCGCGGCGGCCCTTCTCGATCCGCCGTTCCCGCTGCCGCGCCTGGTCGGCCCAGACCGCCGCCGCGGCCAGCCGGCGGCCGAAGAGCCAGCCCACCCCGAGGCTGACCACCGCCGCCGCGGAGACGGTGATCAGCACCACCTCGAGGTCGTGCGCGGACAGGAACATCGCCTCCGCGACCACCGCGACCCCGGCGACCACCGCCGCCACCGTCATGGTCAGCAGCACGAAGATGTGCACGGTGATCGACCGGCCACGCAGCAGCCGCAGCGCTGGCGCGCCGACCAGCCCGACACAGAGCGCCGCGCCGAGCGCCGCACCGAAGATCAGCGCCAGGTCACGCATCGGTCGGCTCGTACCGGTAGCCGACGCCCCAGACGGTGACGATCCGCCGCGGGTTCGCCGGGTCGCCTCGATCTTCTCCCGCAGCCGCCGCACGTGCACGGTCACCGTCGACTGGTCGCCGAAGTTCCAGCCCCCAAACCCGTTCCAGCAGCTCGGCCCGGCGGAACGCCCGCGCCGGATGCCGCATCAGGTGCGCCAGCAGGTCGAACTCACGCAGGGTGAGGGTCAGCTCGCGGCCGTGCAGCCGGGCCACGCGGGGCCCGGTCTCCACCTCCAGGCCACCGTCGGTCAGCATCTCCGGCGCCGCGCCGGCGGCTCGCCGCCGGACCGGCGCAGCACCGAGCGCACCCGCAGCACCAGCTCGCGGGGCGAGAACGGCTTGCTCAGGTAGTCGTCCGCGCCCAGCTGCAGGCCGAGGATCCGGTCGGCCTCGTCGCCGCGCGCGGTGAGCATGATGATGGGTACGCCGTCCGGCCGGGCCCGCAGCCGCCGGCAGACCTCCAAACCGTCCAGCACCGGCAGCATCAGATCGAGGACGACCAGGTGCGGCGGTGCCTGGGCGACGGCGGCGAGCGCGGCACCCCCGTCGCCGACGTGGTCGACCTGGTAGCCGGCGTGCTCCAGATACCGGCACACCACGTCGCTGACCGTCCGGTCGTCGTCGACGACCAGCACCCGTTGCGCCACCCGCGTACCTCCCTCGTGGTGACCCAGCGTATCGGCGGCTGGCGGCACCGCCGACCGGCGAAGTCTTGCGAGGTTCTTACGACCCGGCCCGACCGGGTCGGTGTCGCCATAGCGTGGTCCGGGTGCGGATACTGCTCACCGGCGCGGCCGGTTTCATCGGTTCACACATCGCCGACCTGCTGGTCGACCACGGACACCAGGTGGTGGCGCTGGACGCCCTGCTGCCCGAGGCGCACGGCGCGACGGCCCCGCCCTGGTCGCAGCGGCACGAGCTGGTCCGCGGCGACGTCCGCGACGCGGAGCTGCTGGACCGGCTGCTGACCGGCGTCGACGCGGTCTGCCACCAGGCGGCGATGGTCGGCCACGGCCTCGACCCGTCCGACGCCCCCCGCTACGCCGCGCACAACGACCTCGGCACGGCCGAGCTGCTCGCCGCGATGCACCGCGCCGGCGTGGGCCGGCTGGTGCTGGCCAGCTCGATGGTGGTCTACGGGGAGGGCCGCTACCACTGCGCCGAACACGGGGTGGTCCGGCCGGGCCGGCGGCACCCCGACGACATCGCGGCGGGCCGCTTCGACCCGCCCTGCCCGACCTGCGGCACCGCGCTGGCCCCCGGGCTGTGCCCGAGGACGCGCCGCTCGAGCCGCGCAGCACGTACGCGGCCACCAAACTCGCCCAGGAACATCTCACCGCGGCGTGGGCGGCGCAGACCGGCGGGAGCGCCTGGGCGCTGCGCTATCACAACGTGTACGGCCCCCGGATGCCCCGGGACACCCCGTACGCCGGGGTGGCCTCGATCTTCCGGTCGGCGCTGGCCGGCGGGCAGCCACCCCAGGTGCTGGAGGACGGCCGGCAGCGTCGCGACTTCGTGCACGTCACCGACGTGGCGCGGGCCAACCTGCTGGCGCTGGCCGCGCCCGCCCCACAGCCGCTGACCCCGGTCAACATCTGCTCCGGCGACCCGCACACCATCGGCGAGCTGGCCGGGGAGCTGGCCGCCGCGATGGCCGGGCCCCCTCCGGAGGTGGTCGGGGGTGCCCGGGCGGCCGACGTACGGCACGTGGTCGCCGATCCCGCCCGGGCCGCCGAGCTGCTCGGGTTCCGGGCCCGGGTCGGGTTCGCCGACGGCGTCGCCGGCTTCGCCACCGCCGTGCTGCGCGAGCCCGCCGCGCTCAGGACACCGTCCAGAGCAGGTGGTTGACGGCCAGCGCGGTGGCCGCCTGCCCGGCCAGCCACCACCGGCGATGTCCGGCGGGGAGCCGGGCGGTGGCGACCAGCAGCCAGACCGCGAACGGCAGCCAGATCCGCTCGACCTCGGCCTTGGACAACCCGGAGAGGTCGGCGGCGAGCACCGTGCCGGCGGCGGCCAGCGGCAACCACACCGTCGGTGACTGTCGGTCTCTGCCTGGCCCAGCGCCGGAGGAGTTCCTCAGCCCCGCCGGGGCACCGCCCAGCCGGCTTCGGACCTCGGCCAGCGCCGCACCGCCCAGCCGGCTTCGGACCTCGGCGAGCGCCCGTCCCAGCGCCCGGGCCAGCGCCGGCCCGGCCACCGGCCCGGTGCTGAGCAGCAGGGCGACCAGGTTCGCCCAGACCCAGTAGCCGTACGGTCGGTCCGCCGCCCAGCCCTGGTAGTAGCGCTCCACCACCAGGTGGTAGCCGTCGAGCCACCAGAACCCGGCGGCGACGAAGACGCCGGTGACGGCGCCGACGCCGAGCCCGGCGATCAGCAGGGTGCGGAGTCGGTCGGCGGCCCGCAGCGCCACCACGGTCAGCGCCAGCAGCCCGACCAGCAGGAAGCCGTACGACAGGTGCAGCGCGAAGCCGAGCAGCGCCCCGCCCAGCGCCGCCGACCAGCGGGCCGGCCGGGCCAGCAGCGCCAACCCGGCCGCCACCACCGCGGCGAAGATGCCGTCCGCCGACGCGCCCACCCAGACCGCGCCGGGCAGCAGCACCAGGAACGGCAGCACCGCCCGCGCCCCGGCCTCGTCGCCGAGCCAGCGCAGCGCCGCCGGCACCGAGACGCTCACCGTCGCCCCGACCAGGACGCAGGCCAGAGCTGCCGAGGTGCCGCCACCGAGGCCGATCCGGTCCAGCCCGACGAAAAGCAGCAACGCGCCCGGCGGGTGCCCGGCGGTGTGGGTGGACCAGGAGTCGGGCCGGAAGTCGAGGATCCGGTCGGTGAACCCGGCCAGCATCGCCGGGACCTCCCGCACCCGGGGCACCTCGTGCAGGTACTCCGCCTGCGGGGTGAGCCGCTCGGTCAGCCCGGCGGACCAGCCGTCGACCAGCGCCAGACTCACCGTCCAGGCCACCGTGGCGAGCCAGCCGACGGCCAGCAGCCGGGGCCAGGACAGCCGGCGGGCGACGCCGGGTCCGAACCGGACGACGGCGGCGGCGGTCAGCACCGCCGGGACGGTGCCCCAGCCGAGGTGTGGTCGCCAGGTCGCGTAGAGCGGGGCCGCGTCGGCGTGCAACCCGGCGCCGCGCCGGTTGAGCACGACGCCGACGCCGACGGCGGCCACCAGCAACGCCCCCTCCAGCGCGAGGACGGTCAGGTCGCGCCGCCGGCTCGCGGTCGTACGGCGGGGTTCGTGGGTCATGGTGAGCGCCGAGGCTACGGGTCGCGCCCGGGCGTCCGGAAGCCGACCGGCCGGTACGTCAGCGACTCGTAAGAAGCCCTTGTGGCGTAAGGGTTCCGTAAGCCTGACCAGCGGGTCCACCGGCCTGGGGCGGCCTAGCGTCCGGGGCATGGGAACAGAGATCGACGTGGTGCTGCCCTGCCTGGACGAGGCCGCCGCACTGCCGGGCGTGCTCGCCGGACTGCCGGCCGGGTACCACGCCATCGTGGTGGACAACGGCTCCACCGACGGGTCGCCGGAGGTGGCCGCTGCGCACGGGGCGACGGTGGTGTACGAGGCCCGGCGGGGTTACGGCGCGGCCGTCCACACCGGACTGCTCGCCGCCCGGTCCGAGCTGGTCTGCGTCCTCGACGCCGACGGCTCGTTCGACCCGGCCGAGCTGCCCGGGCTGGCCGGGCCGGTGCTGGCCGGTCGGGCCGACCTGGTCGCAGGCCGCCGCCGGCCGGTCTCGATGAGGGCCTGGCCGTGGCACGCCCGGGCCGGCAACGCGCTGATCGCCGCGGGCCTGCGGCGCCGGGGTGTACCGGTGCACGACCTGAGCCCGATCCGGGTGACCCGCCGGACCGCGCTGTTGGACCTCGGCGTCACCGACCGCGCCTTCGGATACCCGCTGGAGCTGCTGCTGCGCGCGGCCGCTGCCGGCTGGCGGATCGTCGAACGTGATGTGGCGTACGCCCCGCGCACCGCCGGCACCCGCTCGAAGGTCTCCGGCTCGGTACGCGGCACGGCACGGGCCGCCCGGGACATGGCCGGCGTGCTGCGGGCCGGGGTGAACCCGTGACCGTGCTGCTGGTGATGGCGAAGGCGCCGCACCCGGGCCGGGTGAAGACGCGGCTCTGCCCGCCGGCGAGCCCACGGCAGGCGGCCGAGGTGGCGGCGGCCGCCCTGCTGGACACCCTCGACGCGGTACGCCAGGTGCCGGACGTGACACCGGTTTTGGCGTACGCCGGCCGGTTCGCCGACGCGGAGCGGGGCGCGGAGATCGGGTCCGCGCTGACCGGTTGGCGGTTGCTGCCGCAGCGCGGGCAGGGTTTCGCCGACCGACTCGCCGCCGCGCACGGGGACGCCCGGGCGGCCTGCCCCGGCCGGCCGGTGCTCCAGATCGGCATGGACACCCCGCAGGTACGCCCCGACCTGCTCGCCGCCGCGGTCGATCTGCTCGGGCGGACCGACGCGGTGCTGGGGCCGGCCGTCGACGGCGGCTGGTGGGCGCTCGGGCTGCGCGACCCCGACGCGGCCGAGGTGTTGCGCGACGTGCCGATGTCCACGGCGGCCACCGGGCGACTGACCCGGGCGGGCCTGCTGGCGCGGGGGCTGCGGATCGCGTCGCTGCCGACCCTGCCGGACGTGGACGACTGGGCGACGGCGCTGGCCGTGGCGGGCGACTGCCCGGCCGGCCGGTTCGCCCACGCGGTACGCCGGATCGCCGCCACGCCGAGCCTCGCCCGATCGGCTCCGGCCGGGTCGGACCGCGACCGGCCGCCCCCCCGGCGTGCCCGACCGTGACCGGCCGGTTGCCGCTGAACTAGGGGCGAGGGCCTCGCTCGGTGTCGGCAACGGGGGTGCCCGGTGACCGGCGCGGACGTCCTGGCCGGCGGGTTCGAGGAGGCGTTCGCCGGGCCGCTCGACCGAGCCGCCGAGGTCCGGCACTGGCTGGTGCAGAGCGACGGCCACCGGGTTCCGCTCCCGGTCCAGCGCTGGCACGGCCGGCCCGAGCCGGCGGCGGCGATCGTGGTCGCGGCGGTGCGCCGGCCCGACGATCGACCTCGGATGCCGGCCCCGGCCGGCTCACCGCCGCCCCTGGCCGAGCGGGGCCTGATCGCCCTCGGGGTCGACATCTCCGCCGCGGCCCGTCCGGCTGACCCAGGGCCGCGGCGCCGCCC
>JAEVHO010000051.1 GCA_016802835.1 Micromonospora sp. ATA32
TCGGCGGCACCGTGCACGGCGCGACCGGCCTGGTCAGCGGCGTGACCGGCGGCCTCGGCGGCCCCTCGACGGCACCGTCAGCGGAATCGGCGTCGGCGGCGTGACTGGCGACCTCGGCGGCACCGTGCACGGCGTCGGCGGCGTCACGGGTGACGTCGGTCTGCACGGCGACGCGCACGCCGGTGCGAACGGCGAACTCCTGGGCGGCCTCACCGACGGCCTGCTCTGAGCCTAAGGCGCTTTCGCTCAATGCGGAGGCCGGGATCGTGCCCATCGCGCGGTTCCCGGCCTCCGTCTTGTTTCATCTACCGGCTTTCCGACGGCGCGTATGCGACGGACGCGCTCTCTGGCGTCACCGGCTGTGCTGGCAACGAGGTACAGAGCGCTAAATGACCCCTCACCGGCCGAGCGGCTTAGTCGTCGGCAACCTCGATTCGGGGTATCGGGACCGAAGGCATGTACGCCAGGTCGGAGACGATCACCACCTCCACCTCGCGGTTCGTCACCATGTAGCTCACCGATTCCCACGGTCCGCGGACGATGCCCTCCAACCGGTAACCTCGCCGGCGGTTGTAGTCCAAGCACTTCGCGAGGGCGGGCTCGACGGGGTCGATCTCGGCGGGTATCCAGATCACGGCCGTGGCCATGCAGCCTCCTGATCAACTTCTAAAGGTTTGCGAGGGGAGCCTCGAAGCCTCACGTTGCCGTTACTCGCGTCTCCCCCCACTTCCACCCTGGTCGACTGTTGGCCGACCTCGCTGTCGGGGCAGGGCGCTGCCCTGGCGGGCGACGCCACAGCGGGTGGACGGTGGTGGTGCCATCGGGGAGCGCGAAGGGCTCGCGGGCGATGTAGCCGTGCCGGGTGTAGAGGGCGGCCTCGGCGGAGGTCATGGCCTCCACATAGGCGGGAAGCACAAGACGATCCATCCAGACGAGGCTGCGGGCGAGCAGGGTGGAGGCGCGGGCGACGCTCCAGGCGACCGGCGAAACCGCGAGGAAGGCCAGCTGGTTGTGAGCGTCGGTCGGACGGTGGGTCTTGAGGACACGGTCCATGCAGCGGAAACGGTCCACGTGGTCACCGCAGACAGCGGCAAGCCGTTGGCGGTAACTGGCCGGCGGCGGGATGGGACGGTAACGGTGGAACCAGACTGCGGCGGCGGAACGGTCACCGAGGAGAAAGACCTCACCGAACAGAAGGGCGTGCTCGACCCAGATACGGGACACGGCGGTGAGCACGTCGCGTCGGTGGTCTTCGTCAGGAACGAGCCACACACCCGTCGCCGAGGTGTGCAGGGAGTCAGCGACGAGGCTGGCGACATCGCCGATGTCGCACCAGCGGGCGCGGACCGTGGACGGAATAGCTGGCATGGGAGATCTCCCGTGGATTAGGCGTGGTTGCCAGGTTGGGCGGCACTGCCGTCCCATCTGGCGAGGGTGTGCAGTCAGTCGGGTCGTCCGGCACCGAATCGGACGTGTCGGTGGCTGCCGCGTCGCGTCATGGATCAACGCGGCGAAGGACAAGTGCCACACGGTTGGCCGGGAGCGCGCGGACACCCCCGGGTCACCACACGGTGGCGCCACCATGAGGGTGCGTGGGGCGATGACACGGCCCGCCGCTTACCGACAGCGGATCACCGCCGCGTCGTCCGCGGCGACGGTTGGCAAGCTGGTGCTGGCCTGATCGCGCATCCGCTGCCTGTCCGGCCATGCTGACGGGGCAGCCTCAGCCGCACCCGGTCACGCCGAGATGTCACTCACGCAGGTCTGGTGCCGGGTTGGGGCGATCGACCGGCGAACATGTCGCACCGGGACGAGGGGCAGCGCTGGGATACCAGCCCCGGCGTCCACGGGTGCGGGGAGGTCTCTGCTACCGACGCGGCAGCGGCGCCTGCGGCAGCGGAAGCGGTCGCGCTGCCGGATAAGATCGGGGTCAGTCCGCCGGTGCCGGTCCCACCGCGCCCGGGGCCACGACTCACCTCGGCAGCCGCCGCACCCGCGGCCGACCCGCCGCCGTCCCAACGCTCCACCGGCACGGTCCGATCCGGCCCGGGCGGCGCGGCTTGCGGACGCATCGGGTGCACAGCTGGCATCGGGGCGGCGTGTCCGTTGGTGCCTGGAGCGGTGGTGACCGGAACCGCACCGACAGGCCCGGGCTGCGGTTCGACCGGTTCGCCGGGCGGGACCGCCGGATCCGCCGGTTGGCCGAGGATCGGCCGGGTCACCTCCGACACCGGGGCGAGGACGGGGCCCAGTATCTCGAGGACCGGCTCGGTCACCGGGAGGACAACAGCCTCAACCGGTTCGAGCAGTCCGGTTCCGGCGATCTCCCGCACCACCGGGGCCGCCGCGTCCACGACCGGACGCGTCACCGGCGCGACGGCCTTGACGGCTTCCGCCACCCCCGCGCCGGCCGCCTGGTCCACCACCCGACCCACCGGCGCCACCACCCTCGGCAGCTCACGGGACGGGATCCGTACCGCCGGTTCGGGCTCGCGGACAGGCGCCCGGGTGCCGGCGGTCCCCGCGGTCGCGGGCGCCGGCTCGCACACCGCGTCGGTCCCGGCCGAGTCGCGGCCAACCGTCGCCGACCCTCCGGGCGAGGCGGGCGGGGGCGACAGGACACCGTCGAGCACCGCACCGGCATCGTCGAGCAGGTTGGCAATGATGCCCTGCCGAGGCTCCTCAGCGGCGTACGCGGGCCCCTCCAAGGCCGCGTCGAACGCGCCCCAGGCGGCGATGACCCCACCGAGCAGGAGCATCCCGCGCAACGTCGCCTGGGCAACTCGTCGGCCGCGACGCCGCATCACGGGCACCTCCCCCGGCTGGCGCCTAGTCGCCCAGCAACAATGGTCGATTGTTGCCTAACGCGGCCAATCGGTCACCCTCCGACACGCGTGGATTGGCGCCATTCGCACAACAACGACGGCAGAGCGCCGGCAGCCGACTTCCTTAAACTTTCCTAACAGATATTGACGACGACTTGTCCGTCCGGTTGAGTCTTCACCAGCCGGACGGACGGTAGGTCTCTCGACGACCGCCGATCTCGCCTTCTCGCGCACAGCGCACATCCCCATGCACGAAAGGTGCCCATGTCCAAGAAGCGTGCTCTGGCGATCATCGCCGCGGCCGGCGTCGCCGTGGCGGCCACAGCAGCGGCGCTCCTGCCGATGACGGCGTCCAACGCGGCCGAGGCCTGCGTGGCCGCGTACAACAACAGTGCGGTCTACACCGGCGGCATGAAAGCCTCCTACAACAGCCACAACTGGACCGCCAAGTGGTGGACCCAGTACGAGGCGCCGAGCACGGGCGGCTCCGGCGTGTGGCAGGACAGCGGCACCTGCGGTGGAGGCGGGGGCGGGGGCGGCACGAGCTGCGACTACCCGAACTGGGTAGCGGGTCAGTACTACGCTGTCGGCGCGATCGTGCGCTACCCGAACGGGCAGCATTACCAGGCGACGCACGAGAACCCCGGCTACGACCCGACCATCAGCACCTGGTTCTGGTCTCCGTACTCCTGCGCTGGCGGAGGCGGCACCATCCCGCCACCGGGCGGGGACGGCGGCACGAGCGGCTTCGTGGTCAACGAGGCGCAGTTCAACCAGATGTTCCCGAGCCGGAATTCCTTCTACACGTACGCGGGCCTGGTCGACGCGATGAAGAAGTACCCGGCGTTCGCCACGACCGGCAGCGACACGGTGAAGCGGCAGGAGGCGGCTGCCTTCCTGGCCAACGTCAATCACGAGACCGGCGGGCTCGTGTACATCGACGAGATCAACACGGCGAACTGGCCGCACTACTGCGACCCAGGACAGCCGTACGGATGCCCGGCCGGTCAGTCGGCCTATCACGGGCGTGGCCCGATCCAGCTGAGTTGGAACTTCAACTACAAGGCGGCCGGCGACGCGATCGGTGTCGATCTCCTGCATCGGCCCGACCTGGTGGCCACCAACCCGTCCGTCTCCTGGCAGACGGGCCTCTGGTACTGGATGACCGGGACCGGCAACGCGGGCACCACCTCACACAACGCCATGGTGAACGGACAGGGGTTCGGCACCACGATCCGGGCGATCAACAGCATCGAGTGCAACGGCGGCAACCCCGCCCAGGTGCAGAGCCGGATCGACGCGTACAACCGCTTCACCGGCATTCTCGGCGTCAGCGCGGGCGGCAACCTGAGCTGCTGACGAAACAGGCAGCGATGAAGGGGGTGCGGCCATCCGGCCGCGCCCCCTTCGTTCACGGGTGCAGCACTGCTTTGATCACCCCGTCCTCGCGGCGGTCGAAGCGCCGGTACATCTCGGGTGCGTCCGCGAGGGTGCCGTGGTGGGTGACGATGATGCCGGGCCTGGCCCGGCCGGAAACCACCAGATCGCGCAGCAGCCGGGTGTAGCGGCGGTCGTGGGTGCGGCCGAACCGGACCGCGACGCCCTTGCCGAAAAGCGTTCCCCACGGTGCGACCAGGTCTTCGCGGGCGGTCGCGCCGGGGCGCGGGTGCAGGTCCCGGTCCGGATACACCCCGGCGATGCCGATCGCGCCGGTCGGATTGACCAGCCGTGCCGCGTCGGCGACGACCTGGTTGGGGCGTTCCTGGTCGGGGTGTTCGCGGTCGCGGGCCTGGAACCCGACCGCGTCGACCACCTTGTCGACCCCGCCCAGCTTCTCCTCGCCGAGGGGCAGCCCCGCCCGTGCCCGGTCCTGGCGGATCTGTTCGACCGGGTCGCCGCGGCGGAAGTCGATCGGGACCGCGCCGATCTCACCGGCCTTGTCCAGCCGTGCGTCCACGCCGTCCACGCAATAGACGACCCGGGCGCCCCGGATCAGAGCCGAGTACGCGCTGAGCAAGCCGATGGTGCCGGCGCCGAACACCGCCACCGTGTCGCCGGGTTCCACCCCGGCGAGGGTGGCGGCGGCGTGCCAGCCGGTGACGAACGCGTCGGCGAGCAGCACGAAGTCGTCCTCACGCGGGTCGCCGGGCTCCCCGGGCAGGGGTACGCAGTTCGCGTCGGCCCACGGCACGCGAAGCAGGTCGGCCAGGGCGCCCCGGTACGGGCCCATCCCGGCGTAGCCGTACGCCGCACCCAGCCCTTCGGCCCGCGCCCGTAGGCAGGCAGCGGAGAGTCCCCGGGCGCACATCGCGCACGTGCCGCAGAACAGGTGCGTGGGGATCACCACCCGCATGCCCGGCCGAACGGTCTGCACCGCGCTGCCCACCTGCTCCACCACGCCCAGCGGTTCGTGCCCGAGCACCAGGCCGGGGCTCGCGCCGGTCCGCCCGTCGTACATGTGCAGGTCGGTGCCGCACAGGGCGCTGGAGGTGATCCGCACGAGCGCGTCGGTCTCCACCTCCAACGTCGCGTCAGGCACCTCCTGCACCCCGACGGTCCGGACGTCCTCGTAGACGACAGCCCTCATTCGTGCCCCCTCCGGTTCGCGATCCTGGCCGTCCTGCGCGCCAAGCCGGCGGCGACGACTACGACGCCCACAACCAACGCCGCTGCCAACGTGGGCGCCCAGATCGGCGCCAGGCGTAACGTCAACGCGCCGAGCACGGCGCCGCCCAGCAGCCCCAACAGCCGGCTGACCCCACCCGCGCCGGCGGCGAACCGGTGCGGATCGAACACGACGCCCCGGACCACGTCGGTCAGCGAGCCGGTCAGGTAGGTCGTAGAGGCTCCCCGTACCCCGGCGCCGATGGTGACCACGCTCTGCATCCCGCTCGCGACCGAGGCGACACCGAGCAGCGCCAGCCCGCCGGCGTACCCGGGGCTTGCTGCGGTGCTCAACCAGCCCGCCGCAACACCGACGAGGAGCGCCGCCTCGGCCGCCGCGACCGCTCCGGTACGGCGACGCCAGCCTGGCCCGCCGCGGCCCAGGTGCAGCGTGCCGCCAGCCACGCCGAGCGCGTATCCGCCCCACCGCCGTTGCCCCGCCCGCCAACAGGCGAGAACGGCTTCTTCCCACGCCCCCGCCGTTCATGCCACCGGCCCAGCAACCTCGCCGCGACGGGCGCCATCGACGCCGACACTGGTGACGATGATGGGCATCAGCTGCCGCAGCAGCCGCCGGTCTGGCCGCCGGTGGAGGCGGTGTCGAGGACCACCAGCCTCAGCGGCGCGGACAGCAGCCCTCCGGAGATGCCGGTGGCCAGACCGCGACCGGCCGGCTCGGCGGTCGGCGCCGGACCGCAGCAGCTGTCCCCGGTCGCCGAATCGTCCGGGTTACTGCTGCACACTCCCGTCTCGGGCAGGTCGAGCTGGACATCCCGCGCGGCGTCCCAGTCGCCGGCGAGGGCGGCGACGACGGAGCGGACCTGCTCGTAGCCGGTGGCCATGAGAAACGTCGGCGCCCGGCCGTAGCTCTTCATGCCGACGGCGTAGTAGCCGGCCTCCGGATGGGCCAGTTCGTCGACCCCGTGCGGGGGGACGGTGCCGCAGGAGTGTTCGTTGGGGTCGATCAGCGGGGCGAGGGCGCGGGTGGCACCCATGACCGGGTCGAGGTCCAGGCGCAGCTCGGCGGCGATGGAGTGGTCCGGGCGGAAGCCGGTGGCGGCGACGATCCGGTCCACCGTGACCGACTCTTCGCCGCCGTCGGTGTGCCGCACGACCACCGCGACGCGCCCGTCCGCCGGAGCGAGGGCGTGCACCGAGAAACCGGTGAGCAACCGGATCCGGCCCGCGTCGACGTATCCGCGCAGCCGCGAGCCGAGCGCACCGCGCGCCGGCAGGGCGTCGG
This sequence comes from Micromonospora sp. ATA32, assembly GCA_016802835.1. Lineage (GTDB taxonomy): Bacteria > Actinomycetota > Actinomycetes > Mycobacteriales > Micromonosporaceae > Micromonospora. The sequence continues at coordinate 6,733 of JAEVHO010000051.1, forward strand.
CGTCCCCGCCGCCGTAGGTGCGCGTCGGGCTGGTCGTCCGGATCGCCCAGGTCACCGCCGTTCCCGGTACGCGGCGGCCAGTTCCGCGAGGGAGAGCAGGGTGTTGGCGGCCGAGTGGCCGGCGCCGACGACCAGGGTGTGCCGGCCGGCGAAGCGGTCCCGGTCCAGACCGAGGACGTCCGGCAGCGCGTGCTCCAGGAACGCGGCGACGTCCGCTTCACCGCGGGCGGGCAGGCCGGACGCGCCGAGGACGTTCGGGGTGCCCCAGGTGCCGGAGGCGTCGACGACCGCACGGGCCAGCAGCTCGTCACCGTCGGCGAGGCGGACCAGGAACGGCGTGGTGTCGCGGCCGGCGCTGCGCAGCCGGTCCAGACCGAGGCGGCTGATCGCCGCGACCCGGGCGCCGAAGCGCACGTGCGGCTTGAGTTGCGGCAGTTCCGCGAGGGGCTGGAGGTAGTCGCCGACCAGTTCCGCGCCGGTGGGCAGGGCCTCCAGGTCGGGGGCGACCCAGCCGGCTTCCTCCAGCAGACGGCGGGCGGCGGGATCGATGTCGTAGCGCCACGGGGAGAACACCCGCACGTGCCCCCACTGCCGTACCGCCGCTCCCTGGGTGTCACCGGCCTCGAGGACGGTGAAGGCGATGCCGCGCTCGTGCAGGTGCGCGGCGGCGGCCAGCCCGACCGGGCCGGCGCCGATCACCACGACGGGAAGATTGTCCACAGCGCTCATCTGGCAACTCCTCTATCTTGAGAACAGTCGAAACAAGTGGGCGGCGGGTGGCCCCGGTCGACGGGGCGGTCAGGCGACGGCGGGGCTGCGCCGTTCGAGCAGCACGACGTCACGCCACCGCCCGTGGTGACGGCCGATCCGTTCGCGGACGCCGATCACCCGGAACCCGGCCCGCTCGTGCAGGGCGAGGCTGGCGGTGTTCTCCGGGAAGACACCGGACTGGATCGTCCAGATCCCGGCCGCCTCGGTCGAGCCGATCAGCGCCGCCAGCAGCAGACGGCCCACGCCCCGGCCAAGAGCGGGCGGAGCGACATAGACGGAGTGCTCCACCACGCCGGCATAGACCGCCCGGGTCGAGGTAGGTGCCACCGCCACCCAGCCGAGGACGGTGTCGTCGCCATCGACGGCCACCAGGCGGTGAGCGGGAAGCCTCCCCGCCTCGAACGCCGCCCAGCTCGGCGCCACCGTCTCGAAGCTGGCGTCACCCCCGTCGAGGCCGGCCTGGTAGATCCGCAAGACCTGCTCGGCGTCCTCGACGCCCATGGGTCGCACGGCGACCACCATGACGTCCCCTTCCTCCGGACTGTCTTGACATCCGTCAAAGCAGAGAGTTGCACGCTGATTAGACAGGTGTCAACCTAGAGGCATGCCGAAGCAAGTGGCCCCCCTCGCCATCATCGATCTGACCGCTGACGCGCCGTGCTGCCCGCCCCTTGCGAAGCGACGCGTACCGGCCGAGACCGCCGCGGTGCTCGCCCCGGCGTTCAAGGCACTCGGCGACCCGGTGCGGCTCCAGTTGATGTCGATGATCGCCTCCGCCGAGGGCGGGGAGGCATGCGTCTGCGACCTGACCCCGGCGTTCGACCTGACCGGCCCGACGATCTCGCATCACCTGAAGGCGCTGCGCGAGGCCGGCCTGGTCGACGCCGAGCGGCGCGGCACCTGGGTGCGGGCCCGGCCGGCCATCCTGCGCCAACTCGCCGCGCTGCTCACCGTCGAGCCCACACCCGCGGGTTGAGCCGCACCGGCAACGGCCACCGGCTCACGTCCGCTTGACAGTTGTACAATCACTCAGCGATGGTTGAGTCAATGACTATTGAGCCTGCTTCTCTGCAGGGGCGCGCCCGGATCCACGCCGCGCTCGGCGACCCGGCGCGCCTGGCGATCGTGGACGCGCTCGCCCTGGGCGACGCCTCCCCCGGCGAGATCGCCGACGACCTGGGCATGCCGACGAACCTGGTCGCCCACCACGTCAAGGTCCTCGCCGCGGCCGGCCTGGTCGTCCGAGGCCGCTCCGAGGGGGACCGCCGCCGCACCTACCTGCGGCTGCAACCCGAGGCCCTGGCCACGCTGACCCCGCCACCGCCGGCCGGAGTCGGTCGGGTGGTGTTCGTCTGCACCCGCAATTCCGCCCGCTCGCAGCTCGCCGCCGCCCTCTGGTCCGACCGGACGCACACCTCGGCGGCGTCGGCGGGCACCAACCCCGCCACGCGGGTTCATCCCCGTGCGGTCGCGGTCGCTTACCGGCACGGCCTGGACCTGGATCCGACCGGCACCGCGCACGTCGCGGACGTCGTGCGCGACGACGACCTGCTGATCGCCGTCTGCGACAACGCCCACGAGGAGCTCACCAGCCCGGTCCGGCCCCGGCTGCACTGGTCCGTGCCCGACCCGGTCCGCGTCGACACCGACGCCGCGTTCGAGGCCGCGTTCGCCGACCTCGCCGCCCGCGTCGACCGCGTCGCCCCCGTCATCACCCCCGCCATACGGTCGGGAGACTCGTCCGCTCCGCACGCCCGCCGCCTGCTCGACGAGCTGCACGTCCCCGCCACCGGATAGACCACGCCGGGCCGACACGCGGCTCGGGACGTCACTGCAATGGGAGAGCACAGACTGATGACCATCGCACTCCGGCGGCACCTGCTGGCCGAATTCACCGGCACCGCCCTGCTGGTCACCGCCGTGGTCGGCTCCGGCATCATGGCCACCACCCTCTCCCCGGACGACGTCGGCCTCCAGCTGCTGGAGAACTCGATCGCCACCGCCCTCGCCCTCGGCGCGCTGATCCTGATCTTCGGCCCGGTCTCCGGCGCCCATTTCAACCCGGTCGTCTCCGCCGCCGACTGGTTCCTCGGCCGCCGCGCCGGCACCGGCATCACCGCCCGGGACCTCGGCGGATACGTCGTCGCACAGGTGCTTGGCGCGATCGCCGGGTCGGTCCTGGCGAACCTGATGTTCGACCTGGCCGCCGTCGACTTCTCCGGCAAGGACCGGGCCGCCGGGCACCTCTGGCTCGGCGAGGTGGTCGCCACCACCGGGCTCATCCTGCTGGTCTTCGCCCTCGCCCGCTCCGGCCGCGCCCCGGTCGCCCCCGCCGCCGTCGGCGCCTACATCGGGGCCGCGTACTGGTTCACCTCGTCAACCTCGTTCGCCAACCCGGCGGTGACGATCGGCCGGGGATTCACCGACACCTTCGCCGGCATCGCCCCCGCCTCCATCCCTGGGTTCGTCATCGCGCAACTCGTCGGCCTCGCCGTCGGCACCGGGCTGCTGCTGGCCCTCTACCCCGACGCCGGGCAGGCCGCCGACCAGGTGGTCGTGCCGACCGACGAGCGCGACCGGGCGCTCGACCAGCGCGCATGAACAGCAACCGGGAGCACGGAGCGGACGGGGCCGCGATCCCTGACGGGGCGCCGGTCAACCGGCGCTGCGGCCCGTACCGCAAGAAAGGCTCCTGATGTCCGACAAGCCCAGCGTCCTGTTTGTGTGCGTGCACAACGCCGGCCGCTCCCAGATGGCCGCCGGCTGGCTGCGCCACCTCGCCGGCGACACCATCGAGGTCCGCTCCGCCGGCTCCGCCCCCGCCGAGACGGTCAACCCCGCCGCCATCGAGGCCATGCGGGAGGCCGGCATCGACATCACCGACCAGACCCCCAAACTCCTCGGGTACGAGGCCGCCGAGTCCTCCGACGTCATCGTCACCATGGGCTGCGGCGACGCCTGCCCGGTCTTCCCGGGCAAGCGCTACGAGGACTGGAAGCTGGAGGACCCCGCGGGCAAGGGCGTCGAGTCGGTGCGCCCCATCCGCGACGAGATCCGTACCCGGGTGGAGAAGCTCCTCGGCGAGCTGCGTCCCACCGCCTGACCCACCCCGCCGCTGCCCGCCGGCCACGCCGTCGGGCGGCCGCGCCCTGCCCCACCTGGACTTGCTGCGGGTCATCAAGACCGCGCAGCGGCTCGGGTTCACCCTCGACGAGGTCGCCGACCTGGTCGAGGTGGGCCGACACCGGCACGGGCGCCGCGACGTCGGCCTCCAGGCCCGCGCTGCCGCGAAGCTGACCGAGGTCGAGACGCGCATCGCCGACCTGCATCGAGGAGACACCCCGTGACCCGTACCGCCCAACGACTTCGCCGGCTCCTGCCCGCCAGCCTGGGCTCCCTGGCCGGGGTGGCGTGCGCGGCGTGCTGCGCCATCCCACTGCTGCTCGCCGCCGGTGTCCTCGGCGGCACGGGGTGGGCGGCCGCCGCCCGGTTCATGCCTGGCGTCGCCGCAGGCCTCGCCGCCCTCGCCGGCCTGACCTGGTGGTGGGCGTGGCGCCGACACACCAACCCAGCTGGCTGCGTCGTCGGCACGTGCTCCTGTTCGGCGTACGACGCCGTGGCCGACCTGGACCGGACGCTCGCCGGCGACGGCCGGCGGGACGTTGGAGACGTCGCTGGTGGAGGTCAGCGCGTGCCCGTTGAGGGAACGGCTATCGCGAGCTTGCCGAGTGCGCCGGAGAATTCGGCGAGTGCCTGTGGCGCATCCGTCAGGTCGTAGCGGTGGCTGATCGGCACCCGTAGCCGACCGGCTGCGGTGTCGCCGGCGAGCCGGTCGAGAGTGGCCGGGTCGGGGCTGGCCATGATCGAGGTGGCGGCCGGGTGCTCGTCCGGGCCGAAGCCTATGGTGGAGGCAAGGCGCCCGTCGGGGGGTGAGCAGTCCGGCCAGCTGCGCGCCGTCGCCGGCCAGGTGCAGCACCGCGGGTACGCCGTCCGGAGCGACCGCGCGGACCTGGGCCGTCAGGTCGGCGGTGTAGTCGACGACGTCGGTAGCGCCCAGTTGTCGCACGAAGTCGGTTGCGGCGCCGGGGCGGGCGGTGGCGATGACGCGGGCGCCGGCCGCGGCGACGTACTGGATCGCGAGCGCTCCCACGCCGCCGGTCGCGCCGGCGATCAGCACCGTTTCGCCCGGCTTGGGAGCGACGGCGTCCACCGCGTCCACCGCGGCGGTGCCGGCCAGCCCGAGCGCGCCCGCGGTCGGCAGGTCCAGTCCCTCGGGGACCGGGGTGACCCCGTACTGCTCGCCGATCGCCAGGTGTTCACCCCACGCGCCGTCTCCCAGGTACGGCTTCATGACCACCCCGAACACGGTGTCACCGACGCTGAACCGGGTGGCGCCGTCGCCGACCGCCTCGACCGTGCCGGCGAAGTCCTTGCCGAGCACCACCGGGAACCGGTACTCCATTCTGCCCTTGAGCATTCCGGCGGCCGCCATCTTGTCGAATCCGTTGACCGAGGAGGTCCGTACCCGCACGAGCACCTCACCCGGGCCAGGGCTGGGCTGGGGCAGGTCGTCGGCCGCGGCCGGTGCCGCTCCGAAGTCGTGCAGCACGATCGCACGCATGCAAGGTTCCCTTCTCGTTACGCGTGTCCGGATGCCCACCCTCACGAACTCTCCGACAACTGGCGCGGTCCCGACACACTCCGGGTGACGGCCTTCCCGTACCGCCCGGGCCCAAACTGGGCGCCACCGTCACGCCCGACCGTGATGGGTCCCTCGAGAGAAGGGTTCACCGGAGTGGTCAGGCGGACCGGCCGAGCACGTCGTCGGCGAGCAGGTAGTTGTGGCCGCGCCAGTGCAGCGTCCGGCCCATCCCCATCATCCGCTCCGCCAGCTCTCCTACCGCGGCGACGACCACGGGGTGCCCGAGCGCGACCGCCAGTTCGTCCCACGCCCCGCTCACCAGTGCCTGGTCCGGACCGGCCTCGTGATACGCGGAGTCGACGACGCGCAGCTCCGGCAGCGCATCCCGGGCCGCTTCCCGACCGCCGAACCCGCCATCCAACGCCGACCTCGCGACGATCATCAGCGCCTGCGCGCCCCGCTCGTCCGGACCGGGTCGGTTGATCACCAGCGCGTCCATGGTCCGCATGGTGAGGGCGGACAGCCGGCGCAGCGTGGTGCCCGGCAGGCCTCTGCTGACACCTACCGTCAGCGGATCCGCGGGTCGCCGCGCGGAAATGTCGGCCGGACGCGATGAGTCCGCCCCGCCACGGGAGTCACTGTCTCCGACCGAGCAGTACCGTCCCGTTCCAGGAGGACCCGTTGAACCCCACCTCGACCGTTCCCGTCACCGCCCGGATGCTCGACGTCCCGGGCGCCCATCTGCACTACGAGGTGCGCGGCGACGGCCCGCTCGTGGTGCTCGTCGCCGCCCCGATGGACGCCCGGCCCTTCGCGCCGCTGGCCGACCTGCTCGCCGCCGACCACACCGTGCTCACCACCGACCCGCGCGGCATCAACCGCAGCTCGGTGGACGACCCGGACCAGGACTCGACCCCGGAGATGCGCGGCGACGACCTGGCCCGGCTGATCACCCACCTGGACGCCGGCCCGGCCGTGGTCCTCGGGTCCAGCGGCGGCGCCGTCAGCGCCCTGGCCCTGGTGCAGGCCCGCCCCGACCTGGTGCACACCGTCATCGCCCACGAGCCCCCGTTGAGCGAGCTGCTCGACGACCGCGAGCAGATCCGCGCGCAGACGGAGGACGTCATCGCCACCCACCTCGCCGGCGACGTGGTCGGTGCCTGGCGGAAGTTCCTGGCCATGGCCAACATCAACCTGGCCGAGGGCGCGTTCGAGCAGATGTTCGGGGGCGAGCGCGACCCGCAGGCGATCGCGGACGAGAACTTCCAGAACGCGCACATGATGCGCCCGACCACCAGGTGGTGCCCCGACCTGGACGTCCTGCGATCGACGACGACCCGGGTCGTGGTCGGCATCGGCGCCGAGTCGGGTGGCCAGATCTGCGAGCGCACCTCGAGCGCGCTCGCCGCGGCCCTCGGCATCGCGCCCACGATGTTCCCCGGCGGCCACCTCGGCTTCGTCGACGATCCCGACGGGTTCGCGACCCGGCTGCGCGCCGTCCTGGCCGGAAGCTGAACAGCCAGCGGACCGATCCCAGCCGGGCACCCGGTCGCGCCCCTCGCACCGGCCACCGCCACGCCACCGGACCACCGGTGGCGGTGCCGGTGCCGGTGGCTGTGACAGCGGCGGTGCCGTTGGCGGTGGCGGTCACGCTCGGTGGAGGGCAAGCCGCCCGGCACCGGGCAGAATCGTCAGGGTGAACGTCGAGGATGCCGACCTGACCCGGGCGCGCGACGGGGACGACGCCGCGTTCGCCCGGCTCGTGGCGCCGTTGCGCCGCCAGCTGCACGCCCACTGCTACCGCATGCTCGGCTCCAGCCATGACGCCGACGACGCGCTGCAGGACGCCCTGCTGCGGGCGTGGCGGGGGCTTGCGCGCTTCGAGGGCCGCAGTTCGCTGCGCGCCTGGCTCTACACCGTGGCCACCCGCACCTGTCTGGACACGGTCGAGGCCCGCGGCCGGCGGGCCCTGCCCGTCGACCTCGGGCCGTCCAGCGACCGCGCCGTGCTCGGCGACGTCCCGCGCACCGAGATCGCCTGGCTCGGCCCGTACCCGGACGCGGGTCTCGCCGACGGCCCGGACGCGCACTACGAGCAGCGCGAAGCGGTGGAACTCGCCTTCGTCGCGGCCCTGCAGCACCTGCCGGGCAACCAGCGGGCGGCGCTGCTGCTCTTCGAGGTCCTCGGCTTCTCCGCCGCGGAGATCGCCACCATGATGGACACCACCACGGCGTCGGTGAACAGCGCCCTGCAGCGGGCCCGGGCGATCGTCGCCGAACGGATTCCGGCCCGTACCCAGCAGCGGACGCTGCGGCAGATCGACGACGCCCGGCTACGGAAGATCGTCGAGGAGTACGCCACCGCGCTGGAGCGCGGCGACGCCGAGGCCCTGATCGCCCTGCTGACCGAGGACGTCACCTGGTCGATGCCGCCGATGGCGCACTGGTACCGCGGCCTCAACGCCGTCACCGACTTCGCCGTACGGGTCCCGCTGACCGGTTGCGGCTCCTGGCGGCACCTGACGACCACCGCCAACGGTCAGCCGGCGGTCGGCCTCTATCTCCGGGACGACGCCGCCGGCACCCACCTCAGCTGGTCGGTCACCGTGCTGACCCTGCGCGGCGAGCAGATCGCCGAGATCACCTCGTTCCTCGGCGCCGAACACTTCGCCCCCTTCGGGCTGCCCGCCGCACTGCCCTGACGGGGGCACCCTCCGGCCCTGACCCGTGTACGACCAGTCGTCGCTGGAACGTCGTCTCACCGTCAGGCGCCCGTCAGGGGCCGGTGGTGACGGTCTGCGGGAATCGGACAATGCGATGGACACGCCTCCCCACCCTTGCACTCGCCACCACCCTGGTCGCCGCGCTGCCGGCGGCGCCGGCCAGCGCCGGACCCGACCACCGGTCCCTCGGACGCGCCCCGGTCACCTTCGCGCTGATCGGCGACACCCCCTACGGGGACGCCCAGCGGGCCCAGTTCCCGGCCCTCGTCGACGACATCGACGCCGACCCGCGGGTGAGCTTTGTGCTGCACGCCGGTGACGTGAAGAGCGGCTCGACGACCTGCGACGACGCCCGGTTCGCCGACCTCCGCCAGCTCTACGACACGTTCGACGACCCGTTCGTGCTGACGCCGGGCGACAACGAGTGGACGGACTGCCACCGCAGCGCCGCGGGCGGCTACCTGCCGACCGAGCGGCTCGACGCGGTCCGCCGGGTCTTCTTCCCCCGGCCGGGCGGGACCATCGGCGGCCGGTCCATGCCGGTGCTGTCACAGGCCGTCGACCCGCGGCACCGCGCCTATCGGGAGAACGTCCTCTTCGCCCGCAACCGGGTCGTCTTCTCCACCGTCCACGTGGTGGGCAGCAACAACGACCTGGACCCGTGGGCGCAGCTGCCCGGCGGCGACCGGCCAGACGTCCGGCTCGCCGAGTTCGAGGCCCGCAAGGACGCCGCGCTGAGCTGGATCGACGCCACCTTCGCCACCGCCCGGCTGACGGGCGCGCCGGGCGTGCTGCTGATGATGCAGGCCGAGCCGGTCGCGGCGCCGGGCTACGCCGACATCCGGGCCCGCATCGCCGAGCGCGCCGCCGCCTTCGGCAAGCCGGTGGTGCTCGCGCACGGCGACGAGCACGTGTACGAGGTCGAGCCGAACTACGCCGGCGTGGCCAACCTGACCCGGCTGGAGACGTACGGCGACACCGCGTCGCAGTGGCTGCGCGTCACCGCCGACCCGCGGGCCGCCGCCGTCTTCTCCTGGGAGTCGGAGACCGTCTAGGGGCCAACGCCGGGCGGGCCACGCACCGGCTCGCCCGGCGGACCAGTCAGCCGCCGGGATCGACGTCCGCGTAGCTGTCGGCGTGGTCGGAGCGGCGGCAACCCGCCCGGACGTCCGGGCGGGCCGGTGACCTCACCTCGTCAGCCCCGCCCGGCGCCCGGATCTCTCGCCGGCCGGCGGAACCAGGCACCAGCGCGGCGACCGCCAGGTAGGCCAGCGGGACGGGGGATCCACAGCAGGCGACGGAGTTTGGAACGGGACCGGGGGCGTACCGGTGGTGGTCATCTCGTCCTCCTCGTTTTTTCGGGTCGTCTCCACCGGGACGTCGGGGCACGGGCGGGGAACCGGACACACCCGCGCCGGACGCCGGGGGACCCCGCCCGGCGGGTCGCGACGGCTACGCTCCGCGCGTGGCAGTCCGTCCGGTCGGCCGGCTCGGCGGATTTTTTTCCGGACGGATGTCGAGAACGCGGTGCCTGCTTCTACCTGACCGTGAGAGCACCGAGATGGTGCACAGGGATGAGGAGCCAGACGTGAAGTACATGTTGCTGATGCAGTTCAGCTCGCAGACCGCCGATTTCCCGTCGATCGACACGTGGACGCCCGAGGAGATCCAGGCGCACATCGGATTCATGCGGGACACCAACGGCAAGCTGACCGCCGCCGGCGAACTGGTCGACGCGCAGGGCCTGGCCGGGCCGCCGCAGGCCAGGATCGTCCGCGCCGGCGCGGGCGGCACGCCGGTGGTGACCGAGGGGCCCTTCCCGGAGACGAAGGAGTTCCTCGCCGGCTACTGGGTCGTCGACTGCGACACCCCGGAGCGGCCGTCGAGATCGCCGCGCACGTGTCGACCGCGCCCGGCCCGGGCGGACGCCCGCTCAACATGCCGATCGAGGTGCACCCGATCATGTCGGCGCCCCCACAGGAGATGTGACCGCTGGACGCCACTGACCGACGCGTCGAGGACCTGCTGCGCGAGCTGGCGCCGCAGGTCCTCGGCGTGCTCACCCGCCGATTCGGTGACTTCGGCACCGCCGAGGACGCGGTGCAGGAGGCGCTGCTGGCCGCGGCGACGCAGTGGCCGGCCGAGGGAATGCCGGACAACCCCCGAGGCTGGCTGATCCAGGTCGGCTACCGCCGGATGATCGAGCTGGTACGCGGCGAGCAGGCCCGGCGCCGCCGGGAGGACCTCGCCGCGCGGCGCGAGCCGGACGACCGCCGGGCGGCACCGGCGGCGGACGTGGAGCTGGCCGGGGACCGCGACGACACCCTGCTCCTGCTCTTCCTGTGCTGCCACCCCTCGCTCACGCCGTCGTCGGCGATCGCGCTGACCCTGCGGGCGGTCGGCGGGTTGAGCACCGTGGAGATCGCCCGCGCCTTCATCGTGCCCGAGGCGACCATGGCGCAGCGGATCAGCCGGGCCAAGCAGCGCATCAAGGCCTCCGGGATGTCGTTCCGGATGCCCGACGAGCAGGACCGGGCGCAACGGCTGGCCGCGGTGCTGCACGTCCTCTATCTGATCTTCACCGAGGGCCACACCAGCAGCGCCGGCCCCGACCTGCGCCGGGTCGACCTGTCGGACGAGGCCGTCCGGCTGGCCCGGGCCGTACACCGGTTGCTGCCCGACGACAGCGAGGTCGCCGGGTTGCTCGCCCTGATGCTCCTCACCGACGCCCGCAGCCCGGCACGGACCGGCCCGGGCGGTGAGCTGATCTCCCTCGCCGACCAGGACCGGAGCCGGTGGGACGCCGCGGCGATCGCCGAGGGCGTCGCGCTGATCACCCGGGCGCTGCCTCGCGGTCCCGTCGGTCCGTACCAGCTCCAGGCCGCCATCGCCGCCGTGCACGACGAGGCGCCCACCGCGGCGGACACCGACTGGCCGCAGATCCTCGCCCTGTACGAGGTCCTGGAAGCGTGCAGCGCGAACCCGGTGGTGGCCCTCAACCGGGCGGTGGCGACCGCCATGGTGCACGGCCCCGCCGCCGGCCTCGACGCCCTCGCCGCGCTGGACGACGACCCCCGCCTGGCCGGGCACCACCGCCTGCACGCGGCCCGCGCCCACCTGTACGAGATGGCCGGCGACCGGCAGCGGGCCGTCGACCACTACCGGACCGCGGCCAGCGGGACGACCAGCCTCCCCGAGCAGCGCTACCTGACGGTGCGGGCGGCCCGGCTCGCGACGGTGGCCCATCCCGACAGCTGACACCTCCGCCACTGGCAGATCTTCGGCGCGCGATCGAACCGGCCGCGACCGCGCCACGTACCACCGGCGACGGAGCGGCCCGTGCCCCGCGCGGGGTAGGTGATGGTCGGCGCGAACGAGGCGCCGGCGACAGGCCCGACCGGCCCGGCTGCCGGAGTCGCGCGGTCCGGGCCCGGCGCGGCGGCCCGCACCGGCGTATGCGTGAGGCCGGCGTCCGCCGCGGTGTCGCCGGTCCCGCTCCGGCTGGCGCCGTACGCGCCGCCGGCGACCAGGCCGACCGCGACCACCAGCACGAGTACGGTCACCGGACCGGTCCGCGACGCCCTGGCGTGACGCCTGTGGTGGGAGCCTGATCGGGGCGCGCTCCGTGCCGTCGAGGTGACCACCGTCGATCTCCGTCCCGTCGGGCCGGTTGCTCACCGGGAGGTACGGACGGGGAGGCCGAGCGGTTGCCCGGTCGGGCCCGCAATCTTCCGCCGCCTGCGGCGATGGCCCCCAGCAGCGGCGGTACGGTTTGCGGGAGCGGGTGCCCATCACGTCCGCTGGCAGAGGAACGCCGGCCACCGCACCGGAGCGACCACCGAGGAAGGAATCCGCCCGTGCCGGACGCCGACGAACTGATCGCCGACGCCCTCGAGGCGGCGCGCGGTGCCGACGTACGGGAGGCGGAGCGACAGCTCGACCGCCTCGTCGTCGGCACCGGCGCCGTGGACGGCGCCACCGCCGTGGACTCCGCCCTCGCCGCCCGCCTGGTACGCGGCGTCGGCCGACTTTGGCCCCGCGGGTGGCAGCCGGCGACCTGGTCCGCCTCGCGACCCGACGGGCTCGGCACCCGGCCCGGGCGGCTGGTGGTGGACCTGCTCGCCGCCGACCGGCGCGCCCAGTCCGGGGCGTCCCGCAGTGGTGGGACGACCAGCTCCGCGACCTGGACGCCCGGGTGTGGTGGGACGGCGAGCTGCCGCTCGCCGGCTGGGCGGCCCGGGAGGGGACCGACCGGATCGCCGCCCTGCGGGAGGCGATCGACGTGCTGGGCGCTGGTCGAGGGGCTGCCGCCGATCGCGGTGCTCCGCCTGCCGCCCGGCGGCGCCGCCACGGTCACCCGCAGTGCCGCCCCCGCGCCCAGCGGCTCCCGGATGCTGGACCGGGTCCGGGCGCTGCTGGCGAAGGCCGAGTCGACCACGTTCCCGGCTGAGGCGGAGGCGCTGACCGGCAAGGCCCAGGAGCTGATGGCCCGGCACAGCATCGACCAGGCGTTGTTGGAGTCGGCCGCCGAGCGGCCCGACCTGCCCGGCGGGGTGCGACTGAGCACCGACGCCCCGTACGCGGGCGCGAAGGCGCTGCTGGTGCAGGAGGTGGCCGCGGCGAACCGGTGCGAGTCGGTCTGGTCCGACGACCTCGGTTTCGCCACCGTCCTCGGCTTCCCGGCCGACCTGGCCGCGGTGGAGTTGCTCTACACCTCGCTGCTGGTGCAGGCCACCGCCGCGATGCTGCGCGGCCGGGCCGAGCGGCGGGCGAAGGCGAGCAGCCGGCGCACCAAGGCGTACGACGAGTCGTTCCTGAACGCCTTCGCCCTGCGGATCGGCGAACGGCTGCGCGACGCCACTCAGGAGGCGAACCGGCAGGCGGCCCGGGACGAGGGGCCGGAGCGGCTGCTGCCGGTACTGGCGGCCCGCTCCGACGCCGTGCGGGAACGGCTCGACACGCTCTTTCCCGGGGTGATCCGGCACCGGCTCACCATCCGGGACGAGGAGGGCTGGCACTCCGGCACGTCGGCCGCCGACCGGGCGTCGCTGGAGGCCGGTGGGCGGCGGCCAGGCCGCTGAGCGGCGGCCGGGAGCGCTGAGCGGCGGCGCGCCCCGGGCGGCCCGGCGGAGGATTCTGCTGAACTTCCTTCGGTACGGGTGTCGGGAACGAACGGTCGGCTCCGACCCCTCACCGGGACGCGCCGCACGGGCGCGCCAAGACGCGAGGAGCACAGCCGTGAAGTACATGTTGCTGATCTGGAACCGTCCGGGCTTCGTGGAGGAGCTGTCGGAGCAGGAGCGCACCGCGATCTTCGGCGAGGTCGACGAGATCATGAAAGAGCTGACCGAGTCGGGTGAGCTGGTCGGGGGCGCGGCGCTGGCGGACCCGTCGCAGACCCGGACCGTCCGGCTCGCCGGGGACCGGCCGGAGATCACCGACGGGCCGTTCATGGAGAGCAAGGAGCAGTTCGCCGGCTACCTGACCGTCGACTGCGACAGCCCCGAGCGGGCCGCCGAGATCGCCGCCCGCTGGCCGGACGTCCGGATGGGACTCGGCGTGCTGGAGGTCCGGCCGGTGATGGACGACGGCGGGGCGGAGATGTGACCGGTCCGCACCTGGAGGTCGAGGAGCTGCTGCGCGCCCTGGCGCCGCAGGTCCTCGGCCATCCTCGTGCGGCGGCACGGGCGGTGATGGACGACGGCGGGGCGGAGATGTGACCGGTCCGCACCTGGAGGTCGAGGAGCTGCTGCGCGCCCTGGCGCCGCAGGTCCTCGGCCATCCTCG
>JAEVHO010000052.1 GCA_016802835.1 Micromonospora sp. ATA32
CCGACGCGGCGGCCGGGGCGGCCCGGTCGCGGCCGGCGCGGCCGGCACGGCGCCCCGCAGTGAGCGACGCCGCCGGGAGGTGGTCGCCTCCCGGCGGCGTCCGGTGGTGGTACCGCTCGGTCAGTTCCGGTTGATGGTGAACGTGCTGGTGGTGTTCCGGATGTCCTGGTAGTTGTCGCTCAGCCGCAGGTTGGTGAAGGTGACCGAGCCGACCGCCGGGCCCTGCCCCGGCTCCGGCATCTCGTTGGCCCAGATGCCGTAGCCGGACTTCGCGTCGAACGCGTCACCGCTGCGGTGCGCCCCGGAGATCGAGACGTTGGTGAACACCGTGTCGGTGATCGGGTTCTCCGGTTGGCCGCCCGTGTACTTCGTCTGGAACATGATCCCGGAGTACGTCGGGTCCACGATGTCCACGTCGGAGACCCGGATGCCGCGGAACTCCTTCGAGGCCGAGAAGACCCAGATCGCCGGGAAGGTCTGCGCGCCCCAGAAGTGGCCACCCGCCCGGATCAGCGAGATGTTCTGGAACTGGGTGGGCGGGCTCGCCCCGAACCCGATGAACGGGTACCCGAAGTCGAGCGAGCTGATCGTGATGCCGGCGTACGTCAGCATGTCCGCGATGTAGAGGTTACGGAACACGTTGTCGTAGCCGCCGTACACCGCGAGGCCCGCCGCCCGCCAGGTCAGCGTGGCCGAGAGGTTCTCGAACACGTTGCCGTGGTTGGACGTCGAGCCGCCCTGGTCGATCGCCGAGAAGAGCGCGAAGGCGTCGTCACCGTTGGACCGGCCCTCGGAGTTGCTGACCACGTTGTTCGTGCTGCCGTTGGTCATGTTCACCCCGTCGGCGAAGGTGTCCCGGAACCGGCTGTTGGTGATGGTGAGGCCGCTGACGCTGACCCCCCAGTACGCGCAGACGGTGTGCTCGACCCAGACGCTGTCCAGCGTCATGTTGTCGACGTCCTTCAGCTCGCCCCACACCTTGCCCGGGCCGTCGATCCGGTTGGTGTAGTTGCCGAAGAACGCCAGGTGCGCGAAGGACGAGCCACTCGCCGTGGACGCCACCTGGAAGCCCGCGTCGGTGTTCTGCTGCCCGGCCGGAGTCTGAAAGCGGGTGTACCACATGCCCGCGCCGACCACCTTGACCGCCTTGCCGTACACCTGGAACTTCTGCGCGGTCTGGTACGTGCCGGCCGGCAGGTAGACGCCGACGAGGGTGCCGGTGGTGTCCATCCGGACCGCGTCGAGCGCGTTCTGCACGTCCTGGTGGGTGAACCCTGTTGGCACCTTGTACCGCGCCGGGTCCGGGTTGGCCCGTGGCGCCACCAGCTCCAGGTTGACGAAGTCGATCGCGTACGTGGTGCCGTTGGCCGGGTCCTTCTGCAGCCGGATCCGGCTGCCCGCCGGCACGGTCGAGTCCAGCAGCACGTTGGCCTCGTCGTAGAGGTGCCGGGGGGCGCCGGCACTCGGTGAGTCGCCGGGGCTGGCCTCGGCGCCGTACAGCCAGCTGTGCTTCGAGGTGAGGCTGATCGGCTTGTGCAGGACGCCGTTGACGTAGATGTTCAACGTCGAGTCGATCCCGCCACCGCCGGCCGCGTCCGGGATCGAGAAGCGGGTGACCAGGGTGTTGGTCGCCGCCCGGGTGGTCCACTCGACGTAGGCGCCGGTGCTGTTCAGGGTCACCGCGCGGCGGCCCGACGCCTCACCGGCGAGGTCGCCGATGGTCCGGTTCGGCCCGACCAGCTGCGCTCCGCCGCCGACCGCGCCGTCCTCGGCCTCGTACATGTCGTACGAGACGTTCGCGCCCCGCCCGACGAAGAGCGGCCGGTCGCTGCTGTTGTTCTGCTGCTTGACCGGCAGCTCGTTGCCGTCGGCGGCGAGCACCACCCGGACCGTGTACCGGCCGTTCGCCGCGGTCCAGCTGCCCAGGTTGACCGGGGACGTGGTGGCCCCGGCGGCGATGGTGCCGCTGTACGAGCCGATCAGCGTCCGGACCACGGTGCCCGCGTCGTTGACCACGGTCAGGGTGATGTCGTGCCCGCCGCTGGTCGAGGCGACGGTGCCCTGGTTCCTGATCGCCACGGCGAAGTTCACCGTGTTACCGGCGCTGGGCGTGCCTGGCGACCAGGTCACCGCCGAGGCGACCAGGTCGGAGCTGGCGACCGGGCTGACCGTCAACGACGTCGGGCTGGTGCCGCTGTTGTTGGCCTCGTTCTGCTCGATCACCGTGTTCGCCTCGTCGACCTTGGCGGTCACCTGGTAGGTGCCGGCGTTGCGGACGCCGATGTTGGCCGAGACGGTGGTCGACGCCCCGGCGGCGAGCGCCCCGACGGCGGCGGTGCCGACCTTCGTCGTACCCAGGTAGAAGGTGACATCGGTGGCCGCGGCGGCGGCCGTGCCCGCGTTGCGCACGGTGGCCGACAGGGTGATCGGGTCGGTCTCGACCGGCGCGGACGGCGCGAAGGACGTTCCGGTGACGGTCAGGTCCGGGTTCGGGGCCGAAGTGCCGATCACCTGGAGCTCGGCGACCTGGCCGTTGGACGATCCGGTGTTGGCGGTGAACTGGAGCCGCACGTCGGCGGCGGTCGCGGAGACCGGAATGGTCACCGTGTTGCTGCTCGACGGGCTGAACGAGTACGTCGCCGAGCCGACCACGCTGGTGAACGACGACGCCCCCTGGTCGCGGCCGAGCACCTGGAACGTCTGCGTCCGCGGTCCCCACGCCGGGTCGGGATTGAGCTCGACGACGATCGAGCTGATGTTCGCGTTGGCGCCCAGCGCGACGGTCAGCGTGCTCGGGTACGCCCCGGGCGCGCCCTCCCAGTAGGTCGTCACGTCGTCGTCGTTGGCGTTGACCGCGGTGAAGACGTGCACCCCCGAGGAGGCGGTGATCGGCTTGCCGACCGCGAGGTTGGTGCCGCCGGACGTGCTGCCGGTCCGGGTCACCGAGTTGCTGTTCGCCGACACGTTGCCGGCGGCGTCCCTGGCCCGCACGTAGTACGACATAGTGGCGCCGGCCGGCTGGGTGTCGGTCCAGGTCAGGGTGGACCCGTTGACGCTGGTCCGCAGCGTGCCGTTGGCGTAGACGTCGTAACCGGTCACCCCGACGTTGTCGGTCGACGCCGACCAGGTCAGCCGGATCTGATCGGTCGCCGGCTCGGTGTAGGCCAGGTTCGCCGGCGCCGAGGGCGGCTGGGTGTCGCCGGTGGCGGGGCCGTAGATCTCCAGCTCGGAGAGCTGCCCGGCCGGCCAGGCGGTGTTGGCGGTGAGGAGCAGCCGGACGTACCGGGTGCTCGCGGCGGCGAAGGTGATCGTGACGGTGTTGCCGCTGGCCGGGTCGAACGCGTACCCGGCGGACGCGACGATGGTCGAGAAGGTGGAGCCGTCGGTGCTGCCCTGCACGGTCAGCGTCTGGGTGCGCGCTCCCCAGCCGGCGGGCAGCTTCAGCACCAGCCGGTTGACGTTCACCGTGGCGGCCAGGTCGGCCCGGATCCACTGCGGGAACGCGTTGTTGGCGCTTTCCCAGTAGGTGCCCGCGTTGCCGTCGTTGGCGTTGCCCGCCCCGTAGACGTCGGAGTGGCTGCTCTCGGCCATCGTCCGGCCCAGCGCGAGGTTGGTCGACGAGGTGGCCGCCCCGTAGACCTCCAACTCGGCGAGCTGGGCCGCCGACCAGCCGGTGTTCGCGGTGACGGCGACCCGGACGTACCGGGTCGTGGCGGCCGGGAAGGAGAGGGTGACCGTGTTGCCGTTGGCCGGGCTGAACGCCTGGCCGGCCGAGGCCACGATCGTGCTGAAGCCGGAGCCGTCCGCGCTGCCCTGCACCGACAGCGTCTGGGTGCGGGCCTCCCAGCCGGTCGGCAGCTTCAGCTTCACCTGGTCGATCGCCTGGCCGCTGCCGAGGTCGACCTGGGCCCACTGCGGGAGGGCTCCGCTGCTCTCCCAGTAGCTGTTCTGGTTGCCGTCGGTGAGGTTGCTCGTGACGTACGGGCCGTTCGTGCTGCTGGCCGACGTGCTCCGGCCGGCGGCGAGGTTGGGGGCCACCGGCCGCGAGGGCCGGCGGCGCCGGCGCGGCGGTGACGGCCAGGCCGACCGCGGCGAGCGCCGCGACGATCCGGGTACGGAATCTGGACATGGTGGGGGACACCTTCTTCCCGGGACGTGGAGAGGTGGGTGCGGGTGGTGCGGGGTGCCGGGGGCCCCTGCCCGGGCGGGCAGGGGCCCCTCGCCTAGGCGGAGTAGACCTCGAACTCGCCGAGCTGGCCGGCCGGCCAGCCGGTGTTGCCGGTGAAGGTCAGCCGCAGGTAGCGCTGGCTGGTCGCGGCGAAGGTGATGATGACCGTGTTGCCGGTGGCCGGGTCGAAGGTGTAGCCCGCCGATCCCTTCACCGTCGGGTACGCCGAGCCGTCGGTGGAGCCGAGCACCGACAGCGTCTGGGTGCGCGTCTGCCATGCCGAGGCGGACGGCAGCTTCAGCACCAGGCGGGACACCGAACGGGCCGCGCCCAGGTCCACCGTCAGCGACTGCGGGAAGGCGTTGTTGGCGCTCTCCCAGTAGGTGCCGGCGTTGCCGTCGACCGCGTTGCCGGCGCCGTAGACGTCGGAGTGGCTGGTCTCGGTGACCGGCCGCCCGGCCGCCAGGTTCCCGCTCGCTGGCGGCGTGGTGGTCGGCGGCGGTGTGGTGGTGGCGGGGGCGTGGTGGTGGGCGGCGGTGTGGTGGTCGATCCTCCGTACACCTCGAACTCGGAGATCTGGCCCGCCGGCCAGCCGGTGTTGCCGGTGAAGCTCAGCCGGACGAAGCGGCGGTCACCGGCGGGCAGGCTGATCGAGACGATGTTGCCGGCGGCCGGGTTGAAGGTGTATCCGGCCGACGCCTGCACGGTGGCGTACGACGAACCGTCCGCCGAGCCGAGCACCGACAGCGTCTGCGTCCGGCTCTCCCAGCCCGACGGCAGTTTCAGCACCACCCGGTCGACCGGACGAGCCGCGCCCAGGTCGACCGTGAGCGTCTGCGGGAAGGCGTTGTTGGCGCTCTCCCAGTAGCTGGCCGGGTTGCCGTCCACCGCGTTGGCCGCGACGTAGGTCTGGGTGCTGCTCGACGCGGTGACCGGCCGGCCCTGGGCCAGGTTCCCGCCCGTCGGCGGCGGGGTGGTCGGCGACGGGGTGGGCGACGGCGACGTGGTGGGTGTCGGGCTCGGCGGGGTGGTCGGCCCGCCGCCCCACTGCGGGTCCGGCCACGGCCCGCAGTACGGCGTCGGGGTGTACCAGCCGGAGTTGCCCGCCCCCTGGGTGATCTGGAATCCGCTGCCCACGCAGTTGTGCATGGGGTTGCTCTGCGCGATCCCGGTGGCCCGTACGTTGGTGAACGACACCTGGCTGGGCGCCTGCACCTGGAGCGCGTAGGTTCCGGCGCCGTCGATCCGGACGTTGTTCAGGTTGATCCCGCTGGTCTGCCCCTCGATCCAGTGCAGCGCCGCGTACGAGCTGTCCAGGATGTCGGTGTCGGTGACGTTGATGGTGGCGCCCTGGATCGGCTCGTTGAGCGCGGAGAACCAGATCGCGCCGACGCCGAAGCGCCAGTTGTAGTCGGAGTTGCCGTTGCGGATCAGGGTGTTCCGGGCGACCGTGATCGTCCCGGAGACGGCGGTCGGTCCCTGCACCCCGGGATAGCGGTTGGCGACGTGGATGCCGCCGCCGTTGGTGACCGAGTCCGCGGTCACGTTGTCGGTGATCCGGATGTCCCGGCCGCCGTAGGTGACCAGGTTGTTCGCCAGGATGGTCACGCCGACCGTGTTGAAGGTGAAGGCGTTGTTGACGTTCGGCACGTTCTGCGCCCACATCGCCAGGCCGTCGTCGCCGGTGTTGCGGACGAACGTGTTGGTCACCGTGGAGTTGGTGACGCCCCAGTGGAAGTTCACCCCGTCCGCGGTCTGGTCCAGGATCCGGCTGTTGCGGATGGTGAAGTTGTCCATCGGGCCGTCCATCCAGGCCCCGACCTTGGTGTGCTGGATCCAGAGGTTGTCCACCACCGAGTTGGACATCGCCCCGCCGAGCGCGTTGACCTGGTCCTCGTCCACCCGCTCCCGGATGTCGCCGATGATGGCGAAGTCCCGCAGCGTGACGTTGCGGCTGGGCCCGCCGGCCTCGTGCGGCCGGATCTCCCCGCTGTACCCGCCGCCGGGGACGTACTTGCCATAGATGCCGGCCGCCCGCTTGCGGTCGGTGGGGTGCCGGCCGCCGAGGACGGAATACCAGGGCCCGGCGCCGCGCAGGGTCACCCCGTCGACCACCACGTGGTCCCAGAGGGTGAACGTGCCGGCCGGGATCCAGACCGCCCTTCCCTGTGCCCTTCCGGCGTCCACCGCCGCCTGGAACGTGGCCGTGGAGTCGGCGGCGCCGGTCGGGTCGGCGCCGAAGTCGGTGACCACGTCCAGCACACCGGCGGGCTTCGCGATCGGCGCGCCGACCAGCTCGAAGTCGGCCAGGTCGATGGTGAAGGTCGGCGACTGGGCGGTCGAGGCGACCTGCAACCGGATCTTCGTACCGGCCGGGTAGGTCGTCCCGAACGTGGTCCGGGTCTCGTCGTAGAAGTGGTGCGGATTGGTGTCGCCCGGGTTGTTGTTGAACGGGTACCCGCCGTAGTACCAGCCGTACTTCGACGTCATCGGGACCGATTTCAGCAGCGTGCCGTTGGCCCGCAGGTCGATCGCCGCGTCCCGGCCGGTGCCGGCGGGGCTGTCCGGCAGGCTGTACCGGAAGGTGACCGCGTTCGCCGGCGCGGTCAGGGTGAACTCCACGTACTCGCCGCCGGCGTCGAGGGTGACCGCCTCCCGTCCGGACGCCTCGGAGGGCAGCGTGCCGTAGTACCGGTCCGGGCCGATCTTCGTGCCGTTGTGGCTGGCCTTCTCCGCCTCCTGCTCCACGAACGGGACGGTGGCGCCCCGGCCCGGGATGTCGAACGGGGACAGCCCGGCCGCGCTGGCCGGGGTGGTGGTGGCGGTCAGCGCCACCACCGAGATCGAGGTCGCGACGAGCGCGGTGCCGGCCAGGGCGGCCAGGCTGGTGCGGAGGCGACGGGGTCTGCGATGCGGGGTGCCGGTGGTGTGGTTGGCCATGAGGGTGCTCTCCCTTTCGTCAAGCGGCCAGGTCCCCCGTGCAGGTGCGGTGTGGCGGTGTCCTCGTACTCCTCGTCGGTGGCCGGCCCGGTGGGCCGGCCGGGGTGGCGCGGTGCCGGCGGTCGGGACGGACCGCCGGCACCGCAGCGGGTCAGGCGGGGTCCGCCGGACCGCCGGGCACGGCCGGCGTGCCGACCGCGGGCGTCGACGACGGGGTACGCAGCCAGACGGCGGTGTCCGGGGGCAGCAGGCCGTCGTCGAGCGGCCCACTGGCCAGCAGCAGCTCCCGGTCCTCGGGCAGCGGGACCGCGCGTCGGCGAGGTTGACCAGGCAGCGGAAGCCACCGCCACGGCTGAAGGCGAGCACGTCGTCCGGGGCGGGCAGCCAGCTCAGCTCGCCGTCGCCGAGCGCCGGGTCGGCCCGCCGGGTCCGGATCGCCGCCCGGTACAGCTCCAGCATCGAGGTCGCGTCGCCGGTCTGCGCGCGGACCGTCCGGTCCTTCCAGTCGGCCGGCTGTGGCAGCCAGGGCGCTGCGGCGCCGTCGGGGCTGAACCCGAACGGCGGCTCATCACCGGCCCAGGGCAGCGGCACCCGGCAGCCGTCCCGGCCCGGGTCCACCCGGCCGGACCGCTCCCACATCGGGTCCTGGCGCAGCGCGTACGGGATGTCCTCGACCTCCCAGAGGCCCAGCTCCTCGCCCTGGTAGACGTAGGCGGCGCCGGGCAGGGCGAGGGAGAGCAGCGCGGCGGCCCGGGCCCGGCGGGTGCCCAGCTCCAGGTCGCTGACCACGCCCTCGCGCTTCGCGGCGAAGCTGAAGGTGGTGTCCGCCCGGCCGTAGCGGGTGACGTGCCGGGTGACATCGTGGTTGGAGAGCACCCAGGTGGCCGGCGCGCCGACCGACGCGTGCGCGGCCAGCGTCGCGTCGACGCAGGCGCGCAGCGCGTCCGCCTCCCAGGCACAGCCGAGGAAGTCGAAGTTGAACGCCGCGTGCAGCTCGTCCGGTCGCAGGTAGTTGGCGAACCGCTGCCGGTCCGGCATCCACACCTCACCGATCAGTGCCCGGTCGCCGGGGTACTCGTCGGCGATCCGCCGCCAGTCGCGGTAGATCTCGTGCACCCCGTCGAGGTCACGGAACGGGTGCGGCCGGCCCGGCAGGGTCTCGGGCAGCGCCCCGTCCTTGACCAGCAGCCCGGCCGAGTCGATCCGGATGCCGTCCACTCCCCGGTCGAACCAGAACCGCAGTACGTCCTCGAACTCCGCCCGCACCCTGGGGTGGCCCCAGTTGAAGTCCGGCTGCTCGGCGCTGAACAGGTGCAGGTACCAGTCGCCGGGGGTGCCGTCCGGGTTGACGGTCCGGGTCCAGGTCTCACCGCCGAACTCGCCGACCCAGTCGGTGGGCCGCTGGTCGCCCTTGGGGCCCCGGCCGGGGCGGAACCAGAACAGATCCCGCTCGGGCGCGTCCGGTCCGCCGGCGAGTGCCGCCTGGAACCAGGGGTGCGCGTCAGAGCAGTGGTTCGGCACCACGTCGACGATGGTCCGGATGCCGAGCGCGTGTGCCTCCGCGATCAGCGCCTCCGCCTCGGCCAGGGTGCCGAAAACCGGGTCGATGTCGCGGTAGTCGGCCACGTCGTAGCCGGCGTCGGCCATCGGTGAGGGGTACCAGGGGCTGAACCAGATCGCGTCGATGCCAAGCGCGGACAGGTGATGCAGCCGGGACCGGATGCCGGCGATGTCGCCGATGCCGTCGCCATTGCCGTCGGCGAAGCTACGTGGGTACACCTGGTAGATCACCGCTCCACGCCACCACGGACCATTGTCTGCTGTGGACACGAGCACCTGCTTTCTGGGCTATCCCTTGAGGCTGCCTGTGGTCAGACCGGACATGATGTTCCGCTGGAAGATCAAAAAGACGATGACGGTCGGGATCGCGGCGATGACCGACGCGGCGATCACCACGTTCATCGGCGTACCACCCGAGAAGGCGTAGATGCCGACGCTGACCGTCCGGGTCTCGGGCGACGGCATGACCAGCTTCGGCCAGAGAAAGTCCTTCCAGACCGCCGTCACGGCGAAGATCGAAACTACGCCGAGGATGGGGCGCGACATCGGCAGGATGATCGACCACAGCGTGCGCAGGGGCGTCGCCCCGTCCATGAGGGCCGCCGCCATCAGCTCCTCTGGGATCGAGTCGAAGAACCGTTTCAGCAGGAAGATGTTGAACGCGTTCGCGACCGCGGGCAGCCAGATGGCAAGCGGCGAGTCGAGCAGGTTGATGTGCAGGATCGGCAGGTCGATCACGGTCACGTACTGCGGAACGATGAGGACCATCGCCGGGATCATCAGCGTTGCCAGCATCAGGCCGAGGATCAGGTTGCCGAACGCCGGTCGAAGCTTCGACAAGGCGTACGCCGCGGCGGTGTCGAGGACGAGCTGGAACAGCAGCGCGCCGGCCGCGTAGTAGAACGTGTTGAACAGCAGCTTGGCGAGGTCCAGGTTGTTCCACGCATCAGCGTAGTTCTGCAACTGGGGATCCTTCGGGAACAGCGATGGCGGGGTCTGCGCGATCTCCTGGCCGGATTTGAGCGCGCCGGTGACCATCCAGTAGAGCGGCCCGAGGAAGACGAGCGTGAAGCCCACGACGACGACGGCGAGCAGCGTCCAGTAGACAACCCTGCCGCGCCCCCGCCTGAGCTGGGCATGGGAGATGAGGGTCCGGGTCCCGGAGTCCTGTGCCATTCCTCGCCCCGTCCTAGTCCTGTTTCGAGCTCAGCCGCACGTAGACGGCGGAGAAGCCGGCCAGTACCACGAGCATGATCACGCCGAGCGCCGCTGCGCCGTTGAGGTCGTTCTGGAAAAACCCGTGCTGGTAGATGAGGTACGCCACCGAGGTCGCGGAGTCCTCCGCGCCCGTACCGTTCGCGAGGATCAGCGGCTCGATGAAGAACTGCATCGTGGCGACGATCTGCAGCATCGCCAGGAGCGCGAGGATCAGCCGGGTCTGCGGGATTGTCACGTTGCGGATCCGCCGCCAGATCCCGGCGCCGTCGAGCTCGGCCGCTTCGTAGAGTTCGCCGGGGATGTTCTGCAGTGCCGCCAGGTAGATCAGTACCGCGCCGCCCATGTTCATCCAGGTCGACGCGATCACCATCGCCGGCATCGTCATCTCGGGGGACTGCATCCACTGCGATGTGGGCAGGTGCAGCGCCTTGAGGATCGAGTTGAAGAGTCCCGCGTCGCTGGGGTCGTACCCGTAGAACTTGAAGAGGAAGAGCGCCGAGGCTGGCGGCAGCATCACCGGCAGGTAGACCAGGATCCGCAGGTACCCCTGGGCGTGGCGAAACTCGTTGAGCAGGATCGCCACGAAGAACGGCACCGCGTACCCGAGTACGAGCGCGAGAACCGTGAAGTAGAACGTGTTCTTCCAGGCCGCCCAGAAGCTGGGGTCGCCGATGATGCGGTCGTAGTTGTCCCAGCCGACCCAGGTCGTGACGCCGCGCCGGGTGCGCTGGAAGCTCATGACGACGCCGCGGATCATCGGATACCAGGAGAAGAACCCGAAGCAGATCACCGCGCCGATCAGGAACGCGTGCCCGGTGAGGTTGTCTCGTACCTTGCGGCCGAGGCTCGTACGCTGCGGCCCTGCCGGGTACGGCGACGCGGGGCGACCCGGTTCTCTCCTGGTCCCCGGGACGGTGGTGATCGCCAAGGCAACTCCTGCATCAGTCAGTGACCGGACGGTGCGGCGCGGATGGTGTGGGGGCCGGCCCGCCGGCCCCCACACCATCGGATCAGCTCTCGGCAGCGAGGAGCTTGTTGACCTTGTCTTCGGCCGTCTTGAGAAGCGCGTCGATGTTCGCGTTCGGGTTCGTCAGCACACCGGACATCGCGGCGTCGAGCACCGCGTAGATCGCCTGCGCGTTGCGTGGCTCACCCTTGATCGGGACCGGGTTCGCCTCGAAGATCGCGAAGTTTGCGGTGTCGACGTTCGCGTTCGCCTTGCGCAGCTCGAGCTCCTGCTTCTGCGCCTCGCTGCCGTTGGCGAAGAGCAGCGGCTGGGGCAGGCCCACCGGGTAGTTCTGCGGCTTGGCCCGGACGTAGTCGAACTGGCCCTTACCCGGCGTCAGCTTCTGGTACGCGATCCACTTCAGACCGGCCTTGACCTGCTCCGGGGAGAGGCCCTTCTTGAAGAAGTAGCCCTCGCCACCACCGAGCGTCCCCTTCGCCGCGCCGTCCTGACCGGGCAGCGGAGCCATCGCCCAGTCCTGGAACTTGCCCCGGAACTGGCTGACGATCGCCTGGGTGGCGTCCGGCGCGCCGATGAACATGCCGACCTTGCCCGCGCCGGCGTTGGTCAGCAGGTCGCCCCACTGCAGCAGTTGGCGGTCGCCCATGCTCTTGTCGCCGTACCGCATGTCCTTGAGGTTCTGCAGGACCTGCTTGCCCGTCGCGTTGTTGAAGTCGGCCTTCTTGCCGTCGGCGGTCAGCATCTGGCCGCCCTGGGAGTAGAGCAAGGAGGTGAAGTGCCAGCCGCCGGTGTTGCCGGCGCTGTACTCCGAGTAGCCGGCGATGCCCTTGCCGAGCGCGGAGATCTTCTTGGCGGCGTCCCGGACCTCGACCCACGTCTTGGGCGGGCTGTTCACGTCGAGCCCGGCCTGCTGGAACAGGACCTTGTTGTAGACCAGGCCCATCGAGTAGTTCTTCACCGGGGCGGCGTAGAGCTTGCCGCCGTCGCTGAAGACCTCCTTGAGTGCCGGGTCGACGCTGTCCCAGGTCGGGACCGTGTCCTTGTTGGCGAACTCGGTGATGTCCATCGCCTGACCGGAGTCGAGCACCTGCTGGAGATCGGTCATGTACCCGTAGAACACGTCGGTCACGGTGCCGCCGGCGAGGCGAGCGGTGAAGTCCGGCGGGTTGTTGCACTGCTCGCCGACGCTGACGCTCTTGATGACGATATTGGGATTCTGCCGCTGGAACTCGACGACATCGTCGTTCCAGTTCTTCAACAGCTCTTTCTGGGAGCCGACCGGCTGGCAGTCGACGGTGATGGTGACCTTGCCGCTTGCATCGTTCGGTGCGTCGTCGCTCTTCGTGGAGCAAGCCGCAAGGCTGAGCCCCAGGCCGGCCACGAGCGCTAACGCCGCAGCCTTCCGGTACTGCGGTACGGACATCTGTCCATCCCTTCGGGAACGGGTGTCTCCATGACCTTCGCTGATCTGCGGTGATCGTCACCGCGGCAATGCCCTGCTACTGATCTCTATCCGCCATGCGACCTGACCCCCTGTAACTGCGTCGGGGCCCGGTGTGAGTGGAGTCACTGTAGCGAAGCGAACTCATGTCGGCAAGGTATCGATCTTGTCGTGAAAGGACACGACTTACTGACGGCAGATCTTGACAGGATCTTGGAACCAGCCCGAATAACGGTTTTTCGCCCCTTTTGGCGCTCGTACTGGCTGGCCGCCGACCGCGAGCAGCGGTCGACGGCCGGAGCGTCGTTCAGCGGGCAGGGAGGCGGTCCACGGCCGGATGGTCAGTCAGTGGCCGGCGCGACAGTCAGCGGCGGGAACGGTGGCCAGCGGCCGACCGATGACCGGGGCGGAGCCGGGGCGGACCGGGGCGGACCCGGGTCAGCGGCCGGGGGCGGGCGCGGTGGAACCGCGTACCACCAGTTCGGGCTCGAACAGCAACTCGTCGTGCAGCACGCCGGCCCCCTCGATCTGGGTAACCAGCAGGTCCACCGCGGCCTGCCCCATCGTCTCGATCGGCTGCCGCACCGTGGTCAACGGCGGGTCGGTGCAGGTCATGAACGCGGAGTCGTCGAAGCCCACCACCGACACATCGGTCGGCACCGCACGACCCAGCCGCCGGGCGGCCCGGATGGTGCCCAGGGCAAGCACATCGCTGGCGCAGATGATGCCGGTCACGCCACGCTCGACCAACTTGGTCGCGGCGACCCGCGCCCCTTCCATGGAGAAGCTGGAGCGCTCGACGTACTCCGTATCATCGGCCCAGCTTGCGGCCTGGACCATCGCGTCCAGCTTGCGCCGGGACGGCACGTGCCCCTCCGGGCCCAGCACCATCCCGATCCGTTCGTGCCCGAGCGACCGCAGGTGCCCGTACGCCTGCTCCACCGCGACCGCGTCGTCGGTGGAGACGCGGGGGAAGTCCAGCGCGTCGACTCCCGCGTTCACCAGCACCACCGGGAGCCCTCGATCGGTCAACCGCCGGTAGTGGTCGTGCGAGGCGCCGGTGAGCGCGTACGACCCACCGGCGAAGATGACCCCGGACACCCGATGGTCGAGCAACATCTCGACATAGTCCGATTCTGACACCCCGCCGATGGTCCGGGCACAGAGCGCGGGGGTGTATCCACGCTGGGCGAGCGTCCCGGTGACCACCTCGGCGAGCGCCGGGAAGATCGGGTTCTGCAGCTCCGGCAGCACCAGCCCGACCAGCCGGGCCCGCTCCCCCCGCAGCTTGGTCGGCCGTTCGTAGCCCAGCACGTCCAGCGCGGTGAGCACCGCGGTCCGGGTCGCCTCCGAGACGCCACCGCGCCCGTTGAGCACCCGACTCACGGTGGCCTCACTGACGCCCGCCTTGCGGGCCACCTCGGTCAGCCGCTTCGTCACACCGCAATCGTACGTCATGTCATTGCAAGAAATGAACAGCCAGCTGCCGGCCGAAGTCAGCTCGCTGCCCGCCGACGGTCGAGGCGTTGCGGCGTGCGTGCTAGCCGAGGTTTCGCAGCGCGTCCTCGATGGCGCGGTGGAAGGTCGGGTACGCGTAGATCATGTGCCGGAGCTGGCTGAGCGGCACCGCCGCGTGCACCGCCACCACCAGCGCGGAGAGCACCTCGCCGCCGGCCGGGCCGACCGACGTCGCACCGACCAGCACGCCCTGGTCGGCGTCCGCGACCAGCTTGATGAAGCCCTCGTTGCCGGCCTTGTGGATCCAGCCACGGGCCGAGGACGACAGCTCGGTGAAGCCGACCTGGACGTTGATCCCCCGCTCGCGCGCCTGCCTCTCGGTGAGCCCGACCGCGCCGACCTCGGGGTCGATGAAGGTGACCCGGGGCAGCGCCCGGTAGTCGGCGCGCGGGATCGTGCCCGCCGCGCCGGTGAGACCGGCCGTGGCAGTCGCGCGCCGACGGCGCTGGCCGCGCCCATCGCGCCGCCGGGTCACGCTGGCGGTGCCGCTGGCGTCCGCGGCGCCATCCGCGTGCCGGGAATGGTCGAGCAGGTCGGCGACGACGATCGACGCCTGGTACATGGCGATGTGGGTGAAGGCGCCCTCGCCGGTCACGTCGCCGACCGCCCAGATTCCGTCGGTGACATGCAACCGGTCGTCCACCGGCAGGTAGCGCTGCGAGGCGTCGAGCCCGACGCTGTCCAGGCCCAGCTCGTCCAGGTGGGCCCGGCGGCCGGTCACCACCAGCAACCGCTCGGCGGTGAACTCCAGGCCGCCGTTACCGTGCACGGTGAAACCCCGCCCGTCGTGGCTGACCCGCTCGGCCCTCACCCCCACCTGGATCTCCACCCCGTCGGCGCGCAGCACGGCGTCGGCCACCTCGGACGCCTCGGGTTCCTCGAGGGCGAGCACCCGGTCCAGCGCCTCGATCACGGTCACCCGGACCCCGAACCGGGCGAAGACCTGGGCCAGCTCCAGCCCGATCGCCCCGCCACCGAGGATCAGCAGCGACTCCGGCAGCTCCTCCACCTCGATCGCCTGGTGGTTGGTCCAGTACGGCGTGTCGGCCAGCCCGTCGATCGGCGGCACCGACGGACGGGTGCCGGTGCCGAGCACGATCCCGTGCCGGGCCTGGAACACCTGCTCGCCGACGCGTACCCGGCCCGGGCCGTCGAGCCGGCCGCTGCCCCGGACGAAGCGGCCGCCCTTGCCCGTGAACCGGTCCACCGCGGCCTTGTCGTTCCAGTTGTCGGTGGCCTCCTCGCGGATCCGCTTTGCCACCGGCGCCCAGTCCGGCTGGACCTGCGCCGTGCCGGCCAGCCCGTCGACCCGCCGCGCCTCGGCCAGCGCGTTCGCGGCTCTGATCATCATCTTGCTCGGGACGCAGCCCCAGTACGGGCACTCCCCGCCGACCAGGTCCCGTTCGACCCCGACGACCGTGAGGCCGGCCTCGGCGAGCCGCCCGGCCACCTCCTCGCCGCCGACGCCGAGCCCGACCACCACCACATCCACCAATTCCGGCTCCGCCATCCCGCCAGCATCGCGCACGACCCGAGGCCCGGCCAGCAGAGCTCGCCAGAATTCCTGAGCCGGTAACCATTCCCACCGCCTACGGTGGCCCGGTGTACACACGCTTCGCCGCAGTTCGGGACTGCTTCCAGGACCTGTTCGCCACGGGCCGGGAGACCGGCGCCGGCCTGGCCATCTGGTACGACGGACAGCCCGTCGTCGACCTCGTCGGCGGGCGGGCATGGCGATGGGACACCCTGGGCGGTCAACCTGCACGCCACCGCTGCCGCGCTGGCCCGGCTCTACGCCGGCCTGCTCGCCGGCGGCACCCTCGACGGGGCGCCTGTTCGACCCGGAGCTGGTGGCCGAGGCGACCCGGGAGCGCGGCTACACCTTCGCGTACGCCACCGGACGGCTGGCCGACTTCGAAGGGGTCGACGAGCTGGTCGACGCCCTGCACTCGTGCCTGCCGGGCTGACCGTACCCAGGGCGCGCCGGGGCGGTCACGGGGTCGGAGCCACCGACGGCCCGGGGACGACGACCGGCGCGCCGGCGCGGGTGAGCAGGGCCCGGGCGGCCACGGCCATCCGTCGCCGCTGCGGCACGAGCGCTCGCCGCACGAAGACGTCGTAGCCCTGGGCGGCCACCTCGTCGAGGATCCCGCCGTACAGCGCATACGCCGTACGCATGCAGGCCTGCGAGGCGGGCGCGAGCAGGGTGATGCCCGGCGCCGCCGCCTCGTAGTGCGCCTGGGCGCGGGTCACCTCGTACTCGATCAGCTCCCGGATGCCTGGCGTGGCGCGCCGCGCGGCGGCGGCCGCGACCAGGTCCGCGCGGGTGACGCCGAACTTGGCGAGGTCCTCGTCGGGCAGGTACGTCCGGCCGCGGTCCAGGTCCTCGGCCACGTCCCGGATGAAGTTGGTGAGCTGGAAGGCGAAGCCGAGCTGGCGGGCCGGCTCGCGGGCCGCGGCCGGGTCGGAGCTGCCCAGGATGGGCAGCATCATGGTGCCGATGACCGCGGCCGAGCCCTCCATGTAGTCGAGGAGATCGTCGTAGGT
This sequence comes from Micromonospora sp. ATA32, assembly GCA_016802835.1. Classification (GTDB taxonomy): domain Bacteria; phylum Actinomycetota; class Actinomycetes; order Mycobacteriales; family Micromonosporaceae; genus Micromonospora. The sequence continues at coordinate 16,360 of JAEVHO010000052.1, forward strand.
GCGGTATGAGGTGACCGTCAGGTCCATCGCCATGCTCTTCAGAAACGACGCAAAGTCCGCCCGGTCCAGGTCGAAGATCGCGATGGTGTGCAGCACCGCGGGCAGCAGCGGGTCGTCGATCGACGCACCGTGCAGGCCGGCCAGGAATCGAGCCGACCATTCGTCCAACCGGGCGGCGGGCTCGGCCGGCGGCAGGTCCTCGGTGCCGTCGACGATCTCGTCGGCGTACCGGGTGAAGCCGTACAAGGCGTGCACATGCCGTCGTTTCCAGGCGGGGAGCAGCCGGGTGGCGAGATAGTAGGTGCGGCCATGACGTCTGTGCAGCTCACGGCAACGGTCATAGGCAGCGGCGAGATCCGGGTCCACCGGCCCTCCTCAGATATCGACGCACCGATCGACGCAACTCGTACTCTAGGGTACGCTCGGCCGCATGGCCAACGACGCAGTCGCGGGTGGTGCGCTCCGGGTGGCACCGGCCCGGCCGGCCGACGGGGACGACCCGGTCCGAGGTGTGCTGGCCGCCTTCACCTCGGACCTGATCACCGCGGTCGACGAGACGCTCGCCCGGTTCCTGGCCGCCGAGGCCGGCGCGGTCGCCCGGATCGAAGCGCATGATCGACGATCGGGTGACCGAGGCGCTGACCGCGCTGGAGTTCGCGTCGATCGACGAGACCGCGCGCACCGCGCTCACCGGTCTCGCCACCGCCGCCGCCCACCGGCGGGCATGATGGGCAGTCCTTCGAAGGAGGTGGTCACGTGCGGACCGTGAACGGACGTACGGACCAGGTGGTGGTCGTCGGTGCGGGCCTGGGCGGCCTGGCCTGCGCGCTGCACCTGGCCGGCAGCGGCCGGCAGGTGACCGTCCTGGAGCGTGAGCCGGTGCCCGGCGGCCGGGCCGGCCGGCTGAGCGTCGACGGGTACGAGTTCGACACCGGCCCGACGGTGCTCACCATGCCCGAGCTGATCGCCGAGGCGCTCGGCGCCGTCGGCGAGGAGCTGCCCGACTGGCTCGACCTCATCCCGCTCGACCCGGCGTACCGGGCCCACTACCCGGACGGGTCGACCCTCGACGTCATCACCGACACCACCCGGATGGCGGCCGAGATCTCGAAGGTCTGCGGACCCCGGGAGGCCGACGGCTACCTGCGCTTCGTCGACTACGCGCGCAACCTGTGGCAGTTGGAGCGTACCGACTTCATCGACCGCAACCTCGACGCGCCGACCGACCTGCTCACCGGGAACCTGGTCAAGCTGCTGGCCAACGGCGCGTTCCGCCGGCTCCAGACCAAGATCAACCAGTTCTTCCGGGATCCCCGGACCCAGCGGATCTTCTCCTTCCAGGCGATGTACGCCGGGCTCGCGCCGCACGACGCGCTGGCCATCTACACCGTCATCGCGTACCTCGACTCGGTCGCCGGGGTCTACTTCCCGCGCGGCGGCGTCCACGCGGTCTCCCGCGGGATGGCCGGCGCCGCCGAGAAGCACGGCGTGCAGATCCGGTACGGCACCACGGTGACCCGGGTGGAGACGGCGAACGGCCGGGCCACCGGGGTGGTCACCGCGGACGGCGAACTGATCCCGGCCGACGTGGTGGTGCTCAACCCCGACCTGCCGGTCGCCTACCGCGACCTGCTGCCGGCGAGCCGCCAGCGTCGGCTGACCTACTCCCCCTCGTGCGTGGTGCTGCACGTCGGCTCCCGGCAGGGCTATGAGAAGATCGCCCACCACAACATCCACTTCGGACGGAGCTGGAAGGGCACGTTCGACGAGGTGATCCGGCGGGGTGAGCTGATGAGCGACCCGTCGCTGCTGGTCACCAACCCCAGCCGCACCGATCCGTCGGTCGCGCCGGCCGGCGGGCACACCTACTACGTGCTCGCCCCGGTGCCCAACCTCGACCGGGCCCCGTTCGACTGGCGCGGCGACCTCGGCCGGCGCTACGCCGACCAACTGATCGATACGCTGGAGGAGCGGGGCTACGTCGGCTTCGGCCACGGCGTGGAGGTGCTGCGCACCGTCACGCCCGCCGACTGGGAGGAGCACGGGATGGCCGCCGGCACCCCGTTCGCCGCGGCGCACAGCCTCTTCCAGACCGGCCCGTTCCGCCCGTCGAACCTGCATCGGACGCTGTCCAACGTGGTCTTCGTCGGGTCCGGCACGCAGCCCGGCGTCGGCGTGCCGATGGTGCTCATCTCCGGCAAGCTGGCCGCCAACCGCATCACGGGCGGTGGAGCCCGGTGAGCGCGAGGAGTGAGCTTGCGAGCCCCGTAGTCGCGAGCGACAGGTGCGCCCGGTGAGCGCGAGGAGTGAGCTTGCGAGCCCCGCAGTCGCGAGCGACAGGTGCGCCCGGTGAGCGCGCGGGAGGGGCACCTGGTCGAGCTGGTCGACGACGCCGGCCACGCGCACGGCCAGACCACGGTCGCGGCCGCCCACGAGCCGCCGGGCCGGCTGCACCGCGCCTTCTCGGTGCTGCTGGTCGACCCGGACGGCCGGGTGCTGCTGCAGCGGCGGGCCGCGGCGAAGACCCGGTTCCCGCTGCGCTGGGCCAACTCCTGCTGCGGCCACCCCGCCCCGGGCGAGGAGCTGGCCGAGGCCGCCAACCGGCGGCTGCGCGAGGAGCTGGGCGCCGGACCGGTCGAGCTGACCGAGGTCGGGGTGTACGTCTACTACGCCGAGGACCCCGGCACAGGACGGGTCGAGTTCGAGTACGACCACGTCCTGCGCGGCGAGGTGCCGGCCGGCATGCCGGTGCTGCCCGACCCCGACGAGGTGGCCGAGCTGCGTTGGGTCGACCCGGTGGAGCTGGAGGCCGACCTCGACCTCGACCCCCGGGCGTACGCGCCATGGCTGAGCGGGGTGGTGAACCGCCTGCTCCACCCCGTACCACCGGCGGGCGCACCCGGCCACGCCGCGATCCCGCCCGGCCCCCCCGGCGGATGACGCGTCGGAGCGGTCGGGTGGCCGATGAGGCGCTGAGCGCAGGGGCCGTCGCGCGCCGACTGGGAGTCGCGGTGACCACGCTGCGCACCTGGCACCAGCGCTACGGCCTCGGTCCCGGCGAACACATCCAAGGTCATCACCGGCGCTACACACCGGCGGATCTCGCCCGCCTGGAGATCATGCGCCGGCTCACCGCGGAGGGGGTGGCCCCCGCCGAGGCGGCCCGCTGGGCCCGGCAGGCCTCGGCTGTCAACCCGACCGGCAACGGCACGCCGGTGAGGATGCGCCCGGGCACTGGCCGGGACGGTGGCGGGCCGACCATCCCGGTGGGCCGGGCCGGGCCGGCCGCGCGCGGTCTCGCCCGGGCCGCCATGCGGCTCGACTCGATGGCCATCGGGGAGACCATCGCGCACACCCTGGCCGCCGACGGCGTGGTCGCCACCTGGGACGGGCTGCTGCGCCCCGTGCTCGCCGGCATCGGCGAACGGCACGCCGCGACCGCCGGCCTGATCGAGGTGGAGCACCTGGTCTCCCGGTGCGTCTCGGCGGCCTTCGCCACCGTCGCCCGGTCCGGCGCCGCGACCGGACCGGCCCGGATCCTGCTCTCCTGCGCGGACGAGGAGCAGCACAGTCTGCCCCTGGAGGCGCTGGCCGCGGCGCTCACCGAGGCTGGGGTGAGCTACCGGATGCTGGGCGCCCGGGTGCCGGTGGCCGCCCTGATCGAGGCGGTCAACCGGACCGGTCCGGACGCCGTGGTGGTCTGGTCGCATACCCGGTTCACCGCCGACCCGGCCCAGCTCTTCGCCCTGCTCGCCGCGCCCCGCCGGCCGTTGCTGGTTCTCGCGGCGGGCCCGGTTGGCGGGCCGACACGCTGCCGGCCGGGGTGGTGCGGCCGGTCGACCTGGCCGAGGCGGTCTCGCTGGCGCTGGCCGTGCGGGACTCGCTGGACCAGTCGACAACGGAGTGACCGGACTTCCGGCACCGATCCGGCGTCCACTAGCGTCGAGACGTCCGCCCACCCCGACCCCTTTCGGGAGCGACGATGCGTTCACGCGCCGTACTGGCGATTGGTCTCGGCCTGGTGCTGCTCCTGGCCGGCTGCGGCGATCCTGCCCCGAGCGCGGCCGGCACGGCCGGCTCCGGTGCCGCCGCGCCCGCCCCCCGACGCCTCGGCCACACCGGCCCAGGCCCAAACCGACCAC
>JAEVHO010000053.1 GCA_016802835.1 Micromonospora sp. ATA32
CTGATGGGCGGCAGCGTCACCTCCGGCAGTTTCACCGGCGGCAGCGACACGGGCAGCGACGGGCTGGGCAGGGTCGGCAGGGGCAGGTGGCCCTGCGCCGAGGTCGGTGCCGCGGCGGTCGCCGCCCCGGCGTCCGGGCATAGGGGATGTCATCATCATGGTCACCGCCCCGGCCACGGTCGCCAGCGTGGCCTGCATCCACCACCGTTGGTCCATGCCGTACTCCTGCCGCCGATCCCGTTTACCATGCCCTCTGCTACATCGGATCCCGGTGCCACGTCGTTACAACCGGCCGGGCGGCGGCGGCACGTGACGCCGCCGCAGTCGCCGACGCGTCAGCAGCACCACCACCGCGACCGCGCCGACGACCACCGCCGCGATGGCCGGTACCCGCATCGACCGTCCGTTCGGCGGGACCTCGCTCGCCACGGCCGGCGACTCCAGCGGCGGATCGGTGGGCGTGGCCGTCGACCCCGGGAGCAGATACGCGTTGCTGGCGATCTGGGCGCCCGTCGCGGTGGACTCCACCGAGGTGACAGTGACCCGGTTGCGGACCAGCGTGCCCGGCGGCGCACCCGGGCGGACCCGCCCGGTGATCGTGATCCGCGGCACCCCTGGGGCGGTGCCCAGGCGCAGGTCACCGAGGTCGCAGACGACGGTACGAGGGGACGGCGCACACCGACCCGGCTCGGCCCGGGCGGTGACATCGTCGAGATCAGCCGTCGTGGTGAACGTGACCCGCGTCGCCGTGAGGGTGGCCATACCGGAGATCGTGACGGTGTGGGTCACCTGCTGCCCGGGCAGCGCGCCGAACGGTGTCGACGTCAGCACCGGCGCGGCGTCCACCGGTGGGGACGGTGGCGGCGTCGGGGCAGCCGCGGCCACGGCGGCCATCAGGCCCACCACCGGTGCGGCAACAGACTCCCACATTCCCACACTGTAAGCCGACCGGCCCTCGTCCGCCCCGGTGCTGTCCCTCCTGTCCCTCCTGCCGGCTTATCGACGCCGGCGCCTCCTGCACCCGCGGTCACCGTCCGCATCGGCGGTGCCGGCCGACGCCCCGCCCGTGGACCGGTGGCGCTCGGTGAGCACATCCGGAATCCGGCGGTCGAGGAGCGCTTCGACGACGGGCTCGGCCTGCCGATCGACGGTCTTGCCGCGCATCGACGCGTCGCGGGACGGGTGACCGCCGGTGTGGCCCTGGCTGAGCGGCCCGCGCCAGGTACGCCCACTCACCGGGGGCGGATGAGGCACATTCCGCCGGAAGCGGGCCGGTCCATCGTGGCCAACGCGTGGGGCGCCTTGTCGAGGCCGATGGTGCGGGTGATCAGCTCGGCGGGGCGCAGCACGCCGGCGGTGACCAGCCGGAGCAGTTCCGGATAGGCGTGCGCGGGCATGCCGTGACTGCCCCGCAGCTCCAGCTCCAACGCGATCACGAGCTCCATCGGCAGGGCCGGGCGGCCCTGGGCGGCGGGGAGGAGTCCGACCTGCACGTGCCGTCCGCGCCGCCGCAGGCTCTCGATCGAGGCGGTGCAGGTGGCGTGACTGCCCAACGCGTCGAGCGACAGGTGGACGCCGCCGCCGGTCGCCTCCCGGACGGCCGCCGCCACCGCACCGGGCTCGGTGCGGGCACTGCCGTCCAGGCAGACGGTGGCTCCGCAGCTCCTGGCCAGCTCGAGCGCGCCGGGGGAGATGTCGACAGCCACCACCTGCGCGCCGCACGCCGCCGCGATCATCACCGCCGAGAGCCCCACGCCGCCGCAGCCGTGCACCGCAACCCACTCGCCCGCGGCGACCCGCCCCTGGCTGACCACCGCCCGGAAGGCCGTGGCGAAGCGGCAGCCCAGCGCCGCCGCGGCCGGGTAGTCCAGCTCGTCGGGGAGCCGGACCAGGTTGACGTCGGCGTTCTGCACCGCCACGTACTCCGCGAACGAGCCCCAGTGGGTGAAGCCGGGCTGCGTCTGCCGCTCGCAGACCTGCTGGTCGCCCGCGAGGCAGGCCGGGCACTGCCCACACGCGCAGATGAAGGGCGCGGTGACCCGATCGCCGGGCCGCCAGCCGCGTACGCCGGCGCCGACCGCCGTGACGACGCCGGCGTACTCATGGCCGGGGACGTGTGGCGGCCGAATGTCCGAATCGTGTCCCTGCCAACCGTGCCAGTCGCTGCGGCACAGCCCGGTCGCCTCGACGCGAATGACCGCGCCTCCGGAGGGTGGCACCGGATCCGGGACGTCCCGGACCTCGGGTCGGGCACCGAACTCGTCGAAGATCACGGCACGCATGAGCCGCATCCTCACATGCCACGGACGGGCCGGCGCGCCCACCCCGCCGGACCAGCGGCATCTGCCGTCAAGCGCCTGTCCAGCACGTACTCGCTACCGGTGGTTGGCTCCTCGCCGCGCACCTCGGCGCCGCCACAACGCCGTCAGGATCAGGGCGGCCAGTACGAGGGCGGCGCCGAGTCCGAGGGCGGTGGGCAACGAGAAGGATGAACCTTTCCCGGCCCGAGCGGGGCGCTCGCCCTTGACGGCGACTACGGGAGCGTCATACGTCTTGTCCTGGGGTGCGACCAGGCGGCCGACGGACGCGTCGGGAGGAAGCGCGAAGCCCCAGTTGAGCAGGGCTGCCGCCTCTCCCAGACTCCCCAGCGGCGCGGTCTCCGCTCCGAGCAAGGTCACCGCGAGCCGTCGGCCGTCGCGTTCGGCCACGCCGACGTAGGTCTGCCGAGCCAGGTCGGTGAAGCCCGTCTTCCCTCCGAGCGTTCCGGGATAGTGGCCCAGCAGCGTGTTGTCGTGGGTGAGCTCGATTGCCGGGTTTCCCGGCTGTGCCGGTATCTGCGCCACCGTGGTTGCCACATATCGCCGAAAGTCCTCCCGGGCGAAGGTGGCTCGCGCGATCAGCGCGAGGTCGTACGCGCTGGTGTACTGACCGGGGCCGTCCAGGCCCGAGGGCGTCGTAGCGTGGGTCTGCTTCGCGCCCAGCCGCCGCGCCTCGTCGTTCATCGCGTCGACTCCGCCCTGTCTACCGGCCGTGCCGCCGCCGACGCGAGCCAGCACGTTGGCCGCGTCGTTCCCGGATTTGAGCAGGAGCCCCAGCCACAGGCTCTCGACCGAGTACCGGCCGCCCCCGACCACCCCCATCAGCGAACTGGCCGGATCGAGATCGTGCAGATCCGCCTGGGTGACGTCAACCATCTGGGTCGGATCGAGGCGGGGCATCAGGGCCGCCGCCAGCAGCAGCTTCTGCACGCTGGCTGGCGTTCGGCGCTCGTGGGGCCCGCACCCACCCAGGACCTCACCACTGTTGAGGTCCGCCACGAGCCATGCAGTGGCGGTCACTGCCGGCGCTGTCGGCGCACCCGCAGGAATGGCCAACCCTGCCGTCGCCATGGCCTGCCCCCCGACCGCCGCCTCGGCGGGGTCAAGCGGTGGCGGAGTCGGTCTGGCGGGCGGGGGCATCGGCGGCTGCGCGGCCGGGCATGGCACGTACGGCGCGGCTGTCGCCCGCGTTGGTGGCACGACCGCGACAGCGGGCAGAACCAGGATGGCGCTGAGCGTCACGGCGCTAACCCGAAAGTCGGTCACGCCAACATACGGTAATCCTCAGCAAGGCCGGCGCGGTCCGAATGGCGAAAGCCCCCCGCAATGACGGCGTGAAGACCGCAGCGACGAGGTCCTCGGCGTCGGGCAGGTCGGCCCCGCCGTGCACGACCCTCCTGAAGCGAGGCAAGGGCTTCATGATCAGCAAACTCAACATCGTCCCGCTCTACGTGACCGACCAGGAGCGTTCGCGCGAGTTCTACGTCGACAAGCTGGGTTTCGAGGTACGCACCGACGCCGAGATGGCGCCGGGCCAGCGCTGGCTGGAGGTAGCGCCGAAGGGGGTGCCCAGAACGGCAGTTCATCGTCGGCGAGACGAGCTAGCCGCCCTCGAACGAGACCGGAAAGGTAACCTGCGCTCGATTTCGAGTGTCAGGAGAGTTAGAGGCCGCGCGGAATGGTGGGTCTGATGGGCGTGGCTGAACGAGTGCAGGCACAGGATCCGTGATCATGAAGGTGCTAACGCTTCGTGACTACGGGAGATCCTGTGCCTGCCGTACCAGCATGGCTGATCGAGCCGCTGTGGGTCCAGTTCGCCGCGCTGCTACCGCAGCGGCCTGTCTACCAGCCGACGCATCCGTTGGGCTGTCACCGCAGGCGGGTCGATGACCGGATCGTGTTCGACAAGCTGATTCAGGTGCTGCGGTTCGGCTGCTCCTACGAGGCGATCGCCGATGCCACCTGCTCGGCCGCCACGATCCGCGGCCGTCGTGACGAGTGGATCGGCCTCGGGGTGTTCGCCCAGCTCAAGCAGATCGCGGTGGATGCCTACGACCGGCTCGTCGGCCTGGTCCTGGACGACATCGCCGTGGACGGCTGTATCACCAAGGCACCCGGCGGAGGCGACTGCGCCGGACGGTCCCCGGTCGACCGGGGCAAGCAGGGAATGAAACGCTCATCGATGGTCGACGGTCACGGCATCCCCCTCGGCCGGGTCCTGGCCGGCGCGAACCGACACGACTCACCGCTGCTGGCCCCCACCCTCGACCGGCTCGACGACCTGGGCCCACTCCCCGAGACCATCACGGTGCACCTCGACGCCGGATACGACTCGGCGGTCACCCGCACGCTGCTGGCCGAACGCGGCCTGACCGGCGAGATCGCCCACAAGGGCGACAAGGCGCCCATCCAGGCAAGCCAACGGTGGCATGTCGAACGGACGAACAGCTGGCACAACGCGTTCAACCGGCTAAACGCTGCTACGAGCGAACCGAGAAGGTCATCGACGCGTTCTTCGACCTCGCCGACGCGATCATTACCGTCCGTAGCCTGATCAGGCGAGCGTGGACCACCTACCGGTGGGACACCCGCCCCACCCGCCGCCGATGATCACCACCAATCTGCGCGACCTCTTAGTGACCCAACCCACGCCACTCACGCCCGCCGTGTTCGCCCTGCTGCTCGCGCTGACCCGCGGTTCGGGCGGAAGCCCGTCGGCTCCCCGACCTGCTCGCCAGCGACGCCGCGCGTGCGCTGCTCGAACCACCATGAGAGGGAGGGCGAGATGTCCAGTTCCCTGCCCGAGTTTCCGAGCGTCACCCCGCAACTGACGGTGTCCGACACGCCGGCTGCTGTGGAGTTCGACCGGGCCGCCTTCGGCGCCGACGAGTTGCTGCGCAACCCACGCGCATCCTGCTCTCCCTCTCCGGGAGCACAAGGTCGTCTATCAGCACGTACAGTGCGATCAAGAGGGTGTCGAGTTCCGCTGTCACCAATACCCGGTGCTCTCCCTCTTTCCTGATCTACTCGCCGCGCCATCCTGGCAGGGGAATCACTCGTCCAGCCGACCCGGATGCCACGGATGAGTTGATCGGGCTTGCGTTGTCCTGGCGGATGACGGAGCGTTCAGCGACTGAGTGGGAGAAGCGTCATGAGGAAGATAATCGCCAGCCTGTTCATCTCGCTCGACGGCGTCGTTGAGGCGCCCGACCAGTGGCACTTCCCGTACTTCAACGACGAGATGGGTGCTGCCGTGAACGCCACCCTCGGTCCAGCGGACACCATCCTGTTCGGTCGCAAGACCTACGACAGCTTCGCCGGAGCCTGGCCTGAGCGGGAAGCGGCCGGTGGGGAGGACGCCCCCTTTGCCAAAGCGCTCGGCGACGCCCGCAAGATCGTGGTGTCGCACCAGCAGCTCGAGTTCACCTGGCGGAACTCCGAACAGCTGCAGGGCGACCTCATCGAGGCCGTCAGCGTGTTGAGGAACGAGCACGGTGACGGCACCATCGGCATGAGCGGCTCCATCTCCGTTGTCCGCCAGTTGCTGGCCGCGGGACTGCTGGACGAGCTGCACCTGCTGGTGCATCCGATCGCCGTCCGCAAGGGCATGCGGCTGTTCGATGAGGGGGAGCGCTCGATCCCGTTCACACTGATCTCCTCGCAGACCTTCACGACCGGTGTGTTGAACCTCGTCTACGCCCCAGCCAAGTCGGCCGGCAACGCCGGCTATCAGGAGGCCAGAGTCCACCTGTCCCAGCCCGCACAGTAGGACCCGGGAACCTCAACGCCGACCAGGTGGTCCTGGTGGCGCACGACGCGTCCGGCCCCCCGGCGATCGACTGGGCGTTGGCCAACCCGGAGCGCGTTGCGGCGCTGGTGCTGCTGAACACCTACTACCACTGAATGCCCGGGCTGCGTCGGCCGCCCGCGATCGCCCTGTACTCCACGCCGGTCGTGCGCGCCGTCGCCCGTGCCGGGGCGGCGACTCAACGACGATCTGCTCGGAACGGTGCTCACCCGTCGCCGCCGCGTCGACGACCTACGCCGATTCGACCGGCCCGTACGAGTGATCTTCGGGGCACGCGACCGGTACCTCAACGCCGGCGTGGCGCGCCGCTTCGCCGCGCTCTTTCCCCACAGCGAGCTGTGTCTGCTGGAGCGCGCCGGACACTACGTCCAGGTCGACGAGCCCCAGGAGGTGGCCCGGCTGATCTTGAACACACCCACGACGGGGTAGGGCCCGGTCCGCTCGCATTCGCGTCGTTCCGGTCAACCACCGCCCCGCACTGACCTACGCTGCCGTTAGCAGGAGCACACCCGGGGGGTCGGATGGCGGGGACACAGCGGGTGGCCGTACTCGGGCTCGGCGGCATGGGGCAGCCCATGGCCGCCAACATCCTCCGGGCCGGCCTGCCCACGGTCGTCTGGAACCGCCGCCCGGACCCGGCCCGCCGGCTCGGCGAGCAGGGCGCGGAGGTCGCCGAGACTCCGGCCGATGCGGTACGCCGAGCCGACGTGGTGATCACCATGGTGACCGACGCGGACGCCGTCGTCTCCATCGCCGCGGACCAGGGGATGTTGGCCGCCATGGCGGACGGCGCGATCTGGGCTCAGATGAGCACCATCGGAGACTCCGCCACGGAACGGATAGCCCGACTGGTGCGTGAGCAACGCCCCGACGTCATTCTGCTGGACGCGCCGGTGGCAGGCAGCCGAGGCCCGGCGGAGCAGGGGCAACTGGTCATCCTCGCCTCCGGCCCCGAGGACGTCCGGGACCGGGTCGCCCCTGTCTTCGACGCGATCGGGCAGCGCACCGTCTGGGTTGGACCAGCCGGGGCCGGCTCCCGGTTCAAGCTGGTCAACAACCTGCTGCTCGCCTTCATCGCCGAAGGGCTCGCCGAGTCGATCGCGCTCGGCCACGCCCTCGGGCTGGACCGTGCCGCAGTGCTGGGCGCGTTGCAGGGCAGTCCGTTGGTGTCGCCGTGGGCCGCGGAGAAACTGCAGCAGATCGGCCGCGACGACTATTCGGCGCAGTATCCGCTCTCCCTCGCCATCAAGGACGTCAAACTGGCGCTGCTCGAGGTCGACGTCGACCGGTTCGCGGTGGCCAACACCCTTGCCGCGCAGTGGCAACGGGCGGTGGACCAGGGGCTCGGCGACGAGGACGTCACCGTGATCACCCGCGCCCTCCAGCAGTGAGCGCGCCGCCGGACCGGTACCGCGACCTCACGGTGCGCGCTGAGCTCAGCCTCAGCGCGCACCGGGTCTTCCTTTGCGAGCCGAACCCTGCTACGGCTTCAGCACGACCTTGACGCAGTCGTCCTGCTTGTTCTTGAAGATGTCGTAGCCCTGGGGCGTGTCGTCGAGCCGCATGGTGTGGGTGATGATGAAGCTCGGGTCGATCTGGCCCTTGCGGATCCGTTCCAGCAGCGGCCGCATGTAGCGTTGCACATGGGCCTGTCCTGACCGCATTGTCAGCGATCGGTTCATGAAGGAGCCCATCGGGAACTTGTCGACGAAGCCGCCGTAGGCGCCGGTCGCCGAGATTGTGCCACCGTTGCGGCAGCTCAGCACCGCCTCCCGGAGAGCATGCGGCCGGTCCGTCTCCACCTTCATCCCCTGCTTGGCCTTGTCGTACGCGTGCAGCGCCGGCGACGCATGGTGCCCCTCCATGCCGACGGCGTCGATGCAGGCGTCAGGTCCGCGCCCGGCGGTCATCTCCCGCAGCGCGTCCATGACATCGGTGTCCTCGTAGTTGATGGTCTCCGCACCGACCTTCTCCTGCGCCATCCGTAGCCGGTACGGGAACCGGTCGATGACGATGACCCGCTCGGCCCCGAGCAGGTAGGCGCTCACGGCGGCGAACTGGCCGACCGCTCCCGCGCCCCAGACCGCGACGATGTCGCCGCGCTTGATGTCGCACATTTCGGCGGCCATGTAGCCGGCCGGCAGCACATCCGACAGGAACAGCACCTTCTCGTCCGGCAGATCGTCTTCGATCTTCAGGGCGCCGACGTCGCGAAGGGTACCCGCGCGTACTGCGCCTGCCCGCCCGCGTAACCGCCCATCAGGTGCGAGTAGCCGAAGACGCCAGCGGGGGAGTGACCCATCGCCAGTTCGGCGATCGCCGCATTGGGGTTGGAGTTCTCGCAGATGGAGTAGAGGCCGCGCTGGCAGGAGCTGCAGTCGCCGCAGGCGATCGGGAAGGGTATGACGACCCGGTCGCCGATGTGCAGACCATCGCGTACGTCCTTGCCCAGCTCCACGATCTCGCCCATGAACTCGTGGCCGAGGACGTCGCCCTTCTTCATCGCCGGGATGTAGCCCTGAAGCAGGTGCAGGTCCGACCCGCAGATCGCGGACGAGGTGATCCGGACGATGGCGTCACGTGGGTTGAGGATCTGCGGATCCGGGACTTCTTCGACCGCCACGTTGTTCGGGGCGATCCAGCAGTTGGCTTTCATCGATTCCCTTCCCTGTCAACCGACCTGCGGCATCGCCAGCGGCTGCGCAGGACGCTGCTTCGCCTGTTGTTTGACGCTCGTGCCCTGCGGGCTTCCATCGGATCGCGCGATCTCACCCGTCTCGATCACCTGCTTGAACCGCCGCAGGTCGTCGCAGATCTGCTGTTGCGGGTTCTCCCCGAAGACCTTGGCGACCATCGCGCCGAACATGCGCCCCGGCACCGTGTACTCCAGCTCGACCCGCACCTCGGTGCCGCGCCCACCGGCGGCCGGTGTGAACCGCACACTTCCGGAGTTGGGCACCTTCGCGCCGTCGACCGTGCGCCACGTGATGAGCTCGTTGGGGCGTCGTCGACGACCTCCGCCTCCCAGTCGACGCTCTTCCCGGCCGGCGCCTTCGCCGTCCAGTGCGATCTCCGGTCACCGGTCATCCGCACCGACTGCAGGTGGTCCATGAAGCGCGGCAGGTTCTCGAAGTCGCGCCAGAACCGATACGCATCCTCGGCGCTGCGGTTGATGGTCACCGAGGCATACGCCCGGTTGCGATCGTTCATCCGTCGTCCCCGCGTGACCCGGATCGCGGTCCAGAGATCAACCGCGGTGATCCCGGCGACGGCCCAGGTGGTGTACATCATCCGCTGCCGCCGATCGCCACGCCGGTGGCGCAGCGCCTGACCGCACGCGGCCAGGTCCATCGCATCGCCGGCCACCCGCGTCCACACCCGCCATCCCGCCCGGCGCGGAATCAGCAGCGCGGCGGCGTGGCCCAACTCCCGCACGCCGGCGATCTGCAACACGGTCTGCGCCGTGCGGGAGTCGTCGATGCCACACAGCCGGCTGACCCTCGACCGCCCGGCGAGGGCGGCCGCGCCCAGACCGAGACTGAACCACCCCAGGAACCGGGCCGTACCTTCCGATGCGCGGTCCTGGCTTGCCCTTTCGATGCCCAGGGTGTCCGTCACCGACCGGACGCCCATCGTGTTTCTCCGACTCATCTGTCCTCACCTGCAATCCGACGGTGGGCGGTCGCTCGTGGCCGGCGACCTGCTCGTGACCTGGGTCTGCTTTGAGACAGCGCAGGCTTCCCGAAATCGCGGCGTTCACGCACTCCTGACGAGATTGATGCACGTGGTCGACGCGTCGGCGCATGACCGCTGAACCAGATCTCACCGGGTACGGGCGCAGGGCCGGGCGGAGCTCGACCTGGGCGGCTACAGCCGCCCGAAACTCTCCATCCCGGCCAGCCCGAGCACCTCCGTACGGGTCTCCGGGCATTCTCGCTGGGCCAGGACGTCCGCAACTACGACTGGCTCGTCCGGCAACGAGGCTGGTCGCCGGAGCAATACCAGCAGTGGTACGTGGATACCGTCGGCGCCGCCGTCATCACCGGCGATGGGTGGTCAGCGCATGATGCCGGTGTGGCCGAGGGAGTAGCGGCCGGGTTGCGGCCAGATCAGCAACCCGTGTGGCTCGGTTCCCACCTTGATCTTGCGGATCAGGTGGCCGTCGCGGGTGTCGATCGCGTATACGACGCCGTCGTAGCGGCCGGACATCCACATCACCGTGCCGTCCGCTGACAGGCCGCCCATGTCCGGGCTGCCGCCGCCGGGGATCTGCCACTTGGCTACCAGCGTGCCAGTGGCAAAGTTCAGCAGGGAAATGGAGCCTTCACCTCGGTTGGTGATGTACAGGCTCTTCGAGTCCCGGCTGACGTACAGCCCGTGGGCGCCAGCGCCGGTGTCCAGGAACCGGGGCGGGGTGAAGGCGTCGCCGTTGAGGATCCATATCCCGGAGGTGTGCATGTCGGCGACGTACCAGGTGCGGCCGTCGGGGGAGATCTTCACGTCCTGCGGCATGGGGTGGGTGGCCTTGAGGTGCATCTGGCCGACGACCTGTTCCTTCTCGGTGTCCACCTTGATCAGGTCGCCCGAGTATTCGCAGCTGGCGATGAAGTAGTGCCCGTCGGGGGAGAAGTCGGCGTGGTTGACTCCGTCGCAGCTGACCGGCACCGTCTTGTGCACGGCCATGGTGTGCGCGTCCCGGAAGACGATCTGGTGGGCCGCCTCGGACATCACGATCGCCCACTTGCCGTCCGGGCTGAAATACAGGTTGTACGGGTCGTTGACCGGGACCGGTCGTCCGAAGTGCCCGGTCGCCGGGTCGATCGGGGTGAGCGTGTTGCCCCGATCGCTGTTGACCCACAACGTCCGAAGGTCCCAGGACGGCACCACGTGCTCGGGGCTCACCGCGACCTTCACCGTCTGGATCACCGTGAAGGTTGCGGGGTCGATCACGGAGACGCTGGCGCCCCGGTTGTTCGGAACGTAGATCCGAGGAAGATCGTTGCGGACGGCGTCGGACAACAGGTTGGGTCGGTCGGCGGCGTAGAGGTCGTGCGGGTCCAGTGGCGGCGGCATGCCCGGCAGCAGGCCCTCGGGTGCCGTGCTCGCGGACGGCCAGGCGGTCGGCGTCGCGGTCATCGTCGGCATGTTGGCCATGGCGGTGTCGTCACCGCCGTGGGTGTCCGTCGGCCCGTCACTGCCGCAGCCGGTGATCAGGAGGAGCATGGTCAGCGTCGCCGCCGTCAGGAGCCGACGGGGCCGCGGGACGACGAACATCAGGCCAACAGCTCCTTCATCGTCACGGCGTGCAGGCCCCGCTGGCGGAGCCCGTCGAGGATCGGTGCGATGGCGGCCACCGTGCCGCGGTGGCCGAAGTGCAGGCTGACGAGCGAACCCGGCCCGACCTGGCTCAGCGTCGCCCGCACCACCGCCGATGAGCCGGGGTCGGTGTAGTCCAGCGAGTCCACGTCGTACGACACGCAGGTTGGATAGCCCACCCGGGTGGCCGCAACCTTGATCAGCGTGTTCGCGTGCTGGGTCTGCGACGGCCGGAACCAGGAGCCGATGGTGCCGGTGAGCTTTTTGATCCGCTGCGCGCAGTCGTTGATCTCACCGAACGCCTGCGCGGCGGTCATCCGGCTGATGTCCCGGTGATTCTCGGTGTGGTTACCGAGTTCGTGACCGCCGTCGAGAATTCGCCGGGCCATCGCGGGTTGGTCAGCCAACCAACTGCCGACGGCGAACACGGTGATCCGGGCATCCCCGCGCTCGAGTTCGGTCAGCAGCTCCCGAGCCAGCGTGGGATCACCCTGACCGTGGAAGGTCAGCGCGAGGTTGGGCCGGTCCCGCGGTCCGCTGCTGATCTCCGCTGGTGGGGTCGCGCGGCCGGGCGCAGCCTCGGTCGCCCCAGCTGGGAGAGGGATCGGCGATGCCGAGCCGACTCCCGGCGTTGCCGAGCGAGCGACCGGCGGTGGCGCAGACGCGTCACAGCCTCCGGCTCCGGCGACCCCGGCGGCGAGAGCGGCGGCGGCACGCAGGGCGCTGCGTCGGTCCAGAGGCATGCAGTGATGCTAAGCCCCCGAACAGGCGGGGCCGGCTGGGTCGCGCCATAGAGGACCGCGCTTCAGCGTGTTCTCAGGAACTGTCTCTCGGTGCTGTGGGCCCGGACCCACCGATAGGTTGCCAGCACGTCGTCGTGGGCAGCCGGGAATACGTGCTCCGGGGCCTTGCGGTACTCCGGCGACACGACGATCGCGCCCGTCCTGTTGACCAGAGCGCGACACGACGCGTCGTAGTCGTCGTTGGTGAACATGACCCAGCCGCCGCCGTGCACCCACAACACGACGGGTAACGGCGCCGGCCTCGCGCCGAGCGGCTTGTAGACGCGTACGCCGAGATCGCCGCCCGGGCCGGGCACAATGACCCCACTACCGCCCCAACCTTCTCGGGGTCCGTTTGCCGCCCGTCCTCGTTGAGGATGTCCACCACCGCATGGGCGAGGCTCGGCTGCTGGCGGGCCCGGTCGGGGGGTGAGGATCTCATACGGGCTTGGGAGCAGTCGGGACAAGGTGGTCGACGATCCGCTGCGCCTGGGGGTCGAGCAGCCCCGAGGCATCGGTCGACAGGACCCTTCTGCGACCGGACGCCCGGGTCGCGCACCTTGTCCATCAGGGCGAACCCTGCGTGCATGAGGGTGCGACGACGCCCGGTGGGCGGGACCGCGGGATGCGCGCGGGCCGGGGCCGACCGCCTGGCCACGATGAACCCTCGCCGAGCCGCCCCATCTCCTCCGCGCCCACTGCCCGCCGCAGCGCCGGAAGGAATTCCCGTTCCTCCTTCTCGATGTGGTGCCGGACACCGCCGATCAGCTTGATGAGCGCGCGCTCGAACGCACGGCTGCCGGGATCCGCATGGTCCAGCTGGACGAGCAGCTCTTTGGCGGCTTGATGCTCGTCCCGTCCCTCCTGGGCGTCTGCGGCGGCGCCCACCTCCACCAGGGCGGGATAGAGCACCTCCTCGGCGTAGGCGTGCAGGGCCCGCCCGTAACTCACCTGGTCGATCAGCTTGCGCCGGTCACCTCGGCCGGCCTCGAGGTGCTCGAACCGGGCCTTGTTGCAGAGGATCGCCTTCGGGGTGGACGGCCCGCCCGGCGGCTGAGCCAGTGCGCCCGCCGACCGCAAACCCACCCGGCTTCAACGCGTCCGCCGGTCCCACAGCGCATCGGCGCAGCTGGAGCTGGCATATCTCACGGTACGTCAGTGACTGGCGTGGCCTATGTGGCTAGGGGGACCGGTGAGCCACGTCTATATTGCCGGATTGTTACGTAATCGGTGAGCCCAGCCCTTGCGAAACATCTTCCGCTCGGAATACGTTGCCGTCGGCAACAAAAACAGTGAAGGTCATACCCCTTCCGGAGGCACCCATGAACTTGGCGAGGTGGTGGGAAAGATGAGCGACGCGCCCATCCTCCTGGAGATGCGTTCCATCACCAAGGAGTTCCCCGGAGTCAAGGCGCTCTCCGACGTCAACCTGGTGGTGCGCGCCGGCGAGATCCATGCCATCTGCGGTGAGAACGGTGCCGGCAAGTCCACGCTGATGAAGGTTCTCAGCGGGGTCTACCCGTACGGCACCTACGACGGTGACATCATCTACCAGGGGGCGGAGACCCGCTTCTCCGACATCCGCGCGAGCGAGCACGCGGGCATCGTGATCATCCACCAGGAGCTCGCGCTCATCCCGCACATGTCGATCGCCGAGAACATCTTCCTCGGCAACGAGCCCCGCAGGCGCGGCGCGATCGACTGGAAGTCCGCGAACCGGATGGCGCTGGACCTGATGGCCCGGGTCGGCCTGCAGGAGGACCCGGACACCCTGGTCAAGGACATCGGTGTCGGCAAGCAGCAGCTGGTGGAGATCGCCAAGGCGTTCGCCAAGGACGTGAAGCTGCTGATCCTGGACGAGCCGACCGCCGCGCTGAATGGGGCCGACTCCCAGCACCTGCTGGACCTGCTGCGCGGTTTCCGCTCGCGCGGCATCACCTCGATCATGATCTCACACAAGCTGAACGAGATCGAGGCGATCGCCGACGAGATCACCATCCTGCGCGACGGCAGGACGGTCGAGACCTTGAACATCAAGGCGGACGGCGTCGACGAGGACCGGATCGTGCGGGGCATGGTCGGCCGCGAGCTGAGCAGCCGGTTCCCGGACCACACGCCGAAGATCGGTGAGGTCTTCTTCGAGGTCCGCGACTGGAACGTCCGGCACCCGATCTCCGCCGAGCGCCAGGTCTGCAAGAACGAGAACTTCGTCGTGCGCCGCGGCGAGATCGTCGGCTTCGCCGGCCTGATGGGCGCGGGGCGCACGGAGCTGGCGATGAGCGTCTTCGGCCGCTCCTACGGGGTGTACGAGTCGGGCACGATCGTCAAGGACGGCAAGGAGATCGTGCTGAAGTCGGTGGCGGACGCGATCGCCCACGGGCTCGCGTACGTCAGCGAGGACCGCAAGGCGATCGGCCTGAACCTGCTCGACGACATCAAGGCGTCGACGGTGGCCGCCAAGCTGTCCAAGATCTCGCACCACGGCGTCCTCGACGAGGTCGCGGAGTACAAGGCGGCCGAGGCGTACCGCAGGGAACTGCGGACCAAGGCCCCGACGGTTGACGAGAGCGTCTCCAAGCTCTCTGGCGGCAACCAGCAGAAGGTCGTCTTGGCGAAGTGGATGTTCACGGACCCGGACTTGCTGATCCTCGACGAACCGACCCGCGGCATCGACGTGGGCGCCAAGTACGAGATCTACGGCATCATCCAGCGGCTCGCCGACCAGGGGAAGGGCGTCGTCGTCATCTCCTCGGAACTGCCTGAGCTGATCGGGCTCTGCGACCGCATCTACACCGTGTTCGAAGGCTCCATCACCGGGGAGATCGCCCGGCAGGACGCGGACCCGGAGACCCTCATGAAGCAGATGACCTCGACGAAGAAGATGCAGACACGATGAGCCGATTCAAGGACCTGCAGAAGAACCTCTTCGGAGGCACCACCTCCAACGCCCGTCAGTTCGGGATGATCTTCACCCTGGTTGCGATCGTCGTCCTGTTCCAGATCCTGACCGACGGCCTGACCCTGCGATCGGACAACCTGATCGCGCTGTTCCAGCAGAACTCGTACATCCTCATCCTGGCCATCGGCATGCTGATGGTGATCGTCGCCGGGCATATCGACCTGTCGGTCGGTTCGGTCGCCGCCATCGCCGGCATCCTGGTGGCCAAGTCGATGGCGGAATGGTCGCTGCCGTGGCCCGTCGCCATCCTCTTCGGCCTCGCGATCGGCGCGTTGATCGGCGCCTGGCAGGGCTTCTGGGTGGCCTACATCGGGGTGCCGGCGTTCATCGTCACCTTGGCGGGCATGCTGCTCTTCCGCGGCGGCAACCAGTTCATCGGCAATGCGAACACGATCCCGGTGCCCGAGGGCTTCCGGATGATCGGCTCCGGTTTCCTGCCCGAGGTCGGGCCGAGCACGGGGTACAACAACCTGACGCTGCTGCTCGGCCTGGCCGCGTGCGTGGCCGTGGTGTGGCGGGAGTTCCAGTCCCGCAAGACCCGCCGCGAGATGGACGCCGACGCGGCCCCGCTGTGGATCTCGGTCCTGCGGATGGCCGTCATGGTCGGTGTGATCGTCTTCGCCTCGCTGCGCTTCGCCAGCGGCCGCGTCGGCACCAGCTTCCCGGTCTCCGGCATCATCCTGGTGGCGCTGGTTCTCGCGTACTCCTTCTACACCCGCAACACGCCCGGCGGCCGGCACATCTACGCGGTCGGCGGCAACTCCCGGGCCGCTGAGCTGTCCGGCGTCAAGCTCAAGCGGGTCAACTTCTTCGTCATGATGAACATGTCCGTCCTGGCCGCACTGGCCGGCATGATCTTCGTGGCCCGTTCGGCGGCCTCCGGGCCGCAGGACGGCAACGGCTGGGAACTGGACGCGATCGCCGCGGTCTTCATCGGTGGCGCGGCCGTCTCCGGCGGCATCGGCACCATCAGCGGCTCGATCGTCGGTGGTCTGGTCATGGCCGTGCTCAACAACGGCCTGCAACTCCTGGGCGTCGGCACGGACCGCGTCCAGATCATCAAGGGCCTGGTCCTGCTGCTGGCCGTCGCGCTCGACGTCTACAACAAGAGCCAGGGACGCTTCTCCGTCATCGGCAGCATCACCCGCGCGTTCCGCCGTGACACACCTGCCCCACCCACGTCATCGTCAGCCGCGGACCACGAGCCCGCCAAGACGACGGTGCCCGGCTGACGGCCACCGACCTCTCACCCGTATCACCTCTGTAGAAGGGCATTACCTAGTCATGCGCAATCTCATTGGCAAGTCGGTGGCCATCGGTGCCATCGCGGCGCTGGCCCTGACCGCCTGCGGCTCCGGCCGCAGCGGGGACTCCGGCGGCTCGAAGTCCGAGACCAAGGGCTTCTCGGCGGACTCCCTGATCGGCGTCGCCCTGCCGTCCAAGACCTCGGAGAACTGGGTCCTCGCCGGTGACCTGTTCACCAACGGCCTGAAGGAGGCCGGCTTCAAGAGCGACGTGCAGTACGCGGGCGCGTCGACCACGGTCGCCGACCAGCAGGCGCAGATCACCGCCATGGTCACCAAGGGCGCCAAGGTCATCGTCATTGGCGCGACCGACGCCGCGCAGCTGTCGACCCAGGTCGCCGCGGCGCACGCGGCCGGCGCGAAGGTCATCGCGTACGACCGACTCATCACCAACACGCCGGACCTCGACTACTACGTCGCGTTCGACAACTTCAAGGTCGGCCAGCTCCAGGGCCAGGCACTGCTGGACGGCATGAAGGCCAAGAAGCCGAACGGCCCGTACAACATTGAGCTGTTCTCCGGCTCGCCGGACGACAACAACGCCGGTGTCTTCTTCAACGGCGCAATGAGCGTGCTCAAGCCGGAAATCGACAAGGGCAACGTCGTTGTCGCCTCGAAGCAGACCGACGTCAAGCAGACCGCCATCCAGGGCTGGAAGGCCGAGGGTGCGCAGGCCCGCATGGACCAGCTGCTGACCTCGACGTACGGCAGCAAGGAGCTGGACGGCGTCCTCTCCCCGAACGACACGCTCGGCCGCGCGATCATCACCTCGATCAAGGGTGCCGGCAAGCCCGTCCCGGTCGTCACCGGCCAGGACTCCGAGGTCGAGTCGGTCAAGTCGATCATGGCTGGCGAGCAGTACATGACGATCAACAAGGACACCCGGAACCTGGTCAAGGAGACCATCAACATGGTCAAGGCCCTGCAGACCGGCGCCACCCCGCAGGTGAACGACACCAAGTCCTACAACAACGGCAGTAAGGTCGTCGACACGTTCCTGCTCCCGCCGGTCGCCGTCACCAAGGCGAACGCGGCCGAGGCGTACGCGAACGACCCGAAGCTCTCGCCGCTCACCAAGTAATCACCGCAGGGTGGTCGATTGACGGCCGTTGGGTCCCGGAGTCCGTCTCCGGGACCCTTCGTCGTCATGGTGCCGACAACGACGCGGAACAGACCCGAAAGGAGGCCCGGCTGTGGCGACACCTGTGCCGCGCAGGTCGCCCCGGGCCGGCCGCAACCCGGAGTTCCGACTGTCCTCGGCGCCCGGTCCCAGCCAGGAGGAGATCCGCCGGCAGAACCTCGGTGCCGTGCTGCGCCACGTCCACGTGCACGGCCCGACCTCCCGTGCCGAACTGACCACCCGGCTCGGCCTCAACCGCAGCACCATCGGAGCGCTCGCGGCCGACCTTGTCGCAACCGGTCTCGTCACGGAGGGGGCACCCACCACCGCCCGCCGCGCCGGCCGTCCCTCGCTCGTGCTCAGCCCCCGCTCCGACCGCGTATACGCGCACGCGCTGAGCATCGAGGCGGACCAGCTGCGCGCTGCCCGCATCGGCCTCGGCGGTCGCATCCTGGACCTCCGCGAGGCCAGCCGCCCCTGCGGAATGCCTGCCTTCGAGGCCGTCGGCCCGCTGGGCGATCTCGTGCGCGACATGGAACGCTCTGTTGCCGGGGACGCGCTTTTCGTGGGTGGCGCGGTCGCCGTGGCCGACACGACCCGCGACTGCAACGGCGCGACTCGGATCGGCGGCGTCGACGAGACACTCGGCACCGCGCTCGCGGCCGAGTTCGCCGGCGGCCCCGGCTTCGTCGCTGGCGACATGGCCGACATCGCCGGCCTCGCCGAACACATCCGGGGGGGTGGCGGCCGGCATCAACGATCTCGTCTACCTGCACGGAGACCTTGGCGTCAGCGCCGGCATCATCGTCGGCGGCCGGCTGGTCGTCGGCCACCGGGGGCGCAGCGGCAAGGTCGGCCACATGGTGGTCAATCCGGGCGGCCTGCCTTGCGGGTGTGGCTCGCGCGGCTGCTGGGAGACCGAGATCGGCGAGGCCGCGCTGCTGCGGCACGCCGGCCGGGAGCCGGGGGGAGCGCGGCGCGGTCCTCGAGGTCCTGCGCGCGGCGGCCAGCGGCGAGCGTACGGCCAGGGCGGCTGTCCAGCAGGTCGCCGACTGGCTCGGCTTCGGCGTGGCCAACCTCGTCAACGTGGTCAACCCGGACGCCGTCGTGTTCGGCGGCTCGCTGCGCGAGGTCTACGCCGCCGGGGCAGACACGGTCCGCCGCCGCCTGGACGAGATGGCGCTGCCCGCTTCCCGGGAGCACGTGCAGTTGCGGGCGGCGGCGCTCGGCCGCAACGCCGCCCTGATCGGCGCCGCCGAACTTGCCTTCGACCAACTGCTGGCGGACCCGCTCAACGCCGGGGTCGCGGGCTAGGAAGAGGGCGGTAGGGCTGGATATACCCGCGAAGTGGGCCACGAGACTGGGCCGGCATTCATGGCCCGATTAGCGTTCGGGGCATGACGTTGGCTCACCCGCTTCACCTGGCCGAGGCCCTGCGCCGACCGGGCTACCTGCGTGGCGGGAGGTCGCCCACACGTTCTGGCTGGCCAGCGTCGTGCCACTCGCGTACTGGATGCTCGCCATACTCGCGCTGCTCGACCTCACGCTCGTCGCCAGTCCATGGCTGACCGGGACGCCGACGAGGTCGTCGTGGTCTGGACCACCCCGCCAGGCCATCCCGTACGCGATCGTGGGTGTGCTGCTCGTTCCGCTGCTCTGGTACGGGTTCGGGGTGCTCGCCGCAGCCCAGGGCGCTGTCACGAGGTGGCTGCTCGACTGGCCTGCCGACGGAGCGGCGCTGCGGGAGGTCACCCGCTCGCGCGCCCGCCTGGTCAACGCCTACGAGGCCGAACGCCGCCGCATCGAGCGCGACGTACACGACGGGGCGCAACCCCGGCTGACCAGCCTCACCCTCCAACTCGGCCTGGCCAGGCTGGACGTGCCCGAAGGCTCTCCAGCCGCCAGGCGGCTCGCTGTCGCGCACGATCAGGCCAAGGACCTGATGATCATGCTCCGGCAGATCGTGCCGAACCCGGGAACCGGCCTGACCTGCACGCGGCCCGTGAGTTGGAATCGGACCTCGTCGTGACCGACATTCGGATGCCGCCCGGTCTGCGCGACGACGGCCTGCGCGCGGCCGTCGCCCTGCGCACCGAACGGCCACAGCTCGCGGTCGTGGTGCTGAGCCAGCCAGCTACCCGCAGCTGTTCTGGAAGCTGGCCTTCCCACTGATCCGTCCGGCCCTGCTGGTCGCCTTCGTCTTCGAGTTCAAGGCCAGCTGGACCGACCTGATGAAGCCGCTGATCTACCTGCGCAACGAGCAGCTGTTCACCCTGCGCGCGGGCTGAAGGTCCTGCTCGACCGGTTCGGTTACGGCGGCGAGCAGCAATGGGAGATCGTGCTGGCCGGCAACATCATCGCCACCGTGCCGATGCTCGTCCTCTTCTTCCTCGCCCAGCGAGCCGGCTGACGAATGCCTCGGCGGTGTCGAACGGGGTCGGGCGCGGATTGCGGCATGGTGGGCCGCGCCCGGGGTAGACCGCGGTTCAAGCCGTGGCGAGGTGAGGTGGACGATGGCGGGATCGTGGTTGCTCGGCGCGGCGCCGATACGCCGGGGCAACGGCCGACGGCGGTGCTGGTCGCGGTGAAGCAGGATGAGGGCGCCGGCGACAGCGGTCCGGGTGGCGAGATGTCGCTGA